>CALGLS010000257.1 GCA_937959375.1 uncultured Saprospiraceae bacterium | reverse complement strand
CCTTCCACACTGGCAAGACGGATTCATCAAGCTAGAACCAATAAGCGGAACCCCAAACCAACCCGGCTCAAAGACCCGACTCCTCTATAAGCAGGGCAGAGGAACCATGGAATTAATTGAAACCCTACAAGTATACAACCTCCCCCAAGAAATGATCGGAGAATACTACCACAAGCACATGACCAATACCATGCGAGTCACCTTCACCCAGCTAAGCCCTACCACTACCCAGTACACCACCGAAATCGAGTACACCTCCTTCCGCGGCCTCCTCCCAAAGTTCATGTCCCTCTTCCCAAGTATCTTTAAAAATCAAACCCAAAAATGGCTAAACAACTTCAAAACCTTCGCCGAATCCAACCAAGCCTAAAAGGCACCCCGCACTACCACCAGACCCCACTAACACCCACCCCACGCCATCCACACCTCACCCTCACCCTGCCCAAGCCTGAAAGGCTTCCCCACCAATAACCTAGGGCAAAGCCCTAGGTGCCTAGCCCCCGAGCCCACGCTCCGCACACCACATCCACACCACCCGCCCGGATACACACACCAAACAAATTCCCCAAGAATCCCCTATCTTTACCCCTGCAAGACCAATCCCTTGCCCACAACATGAAAAAACAATCTATCATACCAATAAATCTACTCCGCGCAATACCCATCCTAGCCGCTATCCTCCTAATCGCCATTCCATCCACAGCCCAAACAGACTGCCTAGAAATAGAGTGGGAACATAATTACGGAGGATCACTTCGCGATTGGGCAAGATCCATTCGACAAACCGTTGATGGTGGATACATCGTCGCAGGTTATTCTGAATCAGTTGATGGAGACGTCACAACTAACAACGGAGACTGGGATTTCTGGGTACTAAAATTAGATGAACTCGGAGAACTCGAATGGGAAAATTCCTACGGAGGTTCCAGTAGCGATCAAGCTTCCGAAATCTGGCAAACAACCGACGGTGGATATATCGTAGTTGGTGCTTCAACCTCAACGGATGGAGATGTCTCCGGCAATAACGGAGGCGAAGATGTCTGGGTAGTAAAACTCAATGCAACCGGAGGGATCCTGTGGGAACAAAACTACGGAGGTGTTGACAACGATCGTGCAGAAACAGTGCAGCAAACAACGGATGGCGGATACATCGTAGCCGGTTATTCTGAATCACAATCAGGTGATGTTGCTGACAATTATGGCAACTTCGATTACTGGATGCTCAAACTAGATGCTACCGGAAACTTAGTGTGGGAAAAAAATTATGGCGGTTCAGGAGCCGACTTTGCTTACTCTGTGACAGAAGCTCTAGACGGTGGATTCGTAGTAGCAGGTTCTTCTATTTCTACCGATACAGATGTTTCAAATAATAATGGATTGTATGATTATTGGATTATAAAAACAGATGTAAATGGAACGCTAGAATGGGAGGCAAACTTTGGTGGAGAAGCAGAAGAACGGGCCTATCATGTCGCACCTGCAAGTGATGGCGGTTACATCATAGGAGGATATACTTTTTCAGTTGGAATCGATGTAGGAGATAATAATGGAGGAACCGATTACTGGATTTTAAAAATAGATGCCAACGGTAATTTTCAATGGGAAAATACATTTGGTGGAGCAGCTACAGAAACTGCTTTTGGTTTGCAAGAAGCATTTGATGGTGGGTACATCTTGGCAGGATATGCCCTGTCAAGTGATGGAGATGTAAGTGCTAATTATGGTAACGAAGACTACTGGTTAGTAAAACTAAGTGTCGATGGTTTTCTCCAATGGGAAAAGAACTTTGGAGGAACCGACAGAGATCGTGCCTATGCTTTGCGGCAATCTTCTGATGGCGGTTACATTATGGTTGGCTATTCAG
Organism: uncultured Saprospiraceae bacterium; assembly: GCA_937959375.1. Lineage (GTDB taxonomy): Bacteria > Bacteroidota > Bacteroidia > Chitinophagales > Saprospiraceae > CALGLS01. Next base: position 4,308 of record CALGLS010000257.1, on the reverse strand, counting down.
AATCAGATGATTTAGATGTGGGTGGCAACAATGGTAATCGTGACTACTGGGTCGTAAAGTTAATTCCGATTGAGAATACATTAGAACTAGGAAACGACACACTCTTATGCATTGGCGCAAGCCATATCTTAGATGCGACACAACCCAATGCCGAATACGAATGGCAAGACGGATCAACCGACGCTGAGTTGGAGGTCACTTCTCCCGGAGAGTATTCGGTACAAGTTTTTCGAGAGGGCTGCATCTTTAAAGATACCATCGAAATATTTTACGCAACGGAAGATCTAAATATCGGAAATGATACCTTGGTTTGTGCTGGAGAAATCGTCACCTTAGATGCGACGCTTGCTGCAGTACCTAACGTTGATTATGTCTGGCAAGATGGAACAATGGGGGCACTCTATGAAGTAAGTCAAGCAGGTACCTATATCGTTGAAGCAATAGTAAGTGGCTGTAGTTTTACAGACGAAATAGAAGTGGAATATACCGCACCTCAATTTAGTTTAGGCCAAGATGAAACGATCTGCGGAGAAGGAGTTTATGTCATTGATCCGGGTGTCCCCAATGCAGACTTTCTGTGGTCCGATGGTTCCACCGGCAATGAATTAGTAATCAATGAATCTGGAACCTATTGGGCAGAAGTCACCATCGGAGAATGTTTGTTACAAGATACGGTTGAAATTCTTTTTAAAGAAATAGAAGACATCGATCTAGGTGAGAATACCGTACTTTGCGAAGGAGAAGTCTGTTTGCTTGACGCAACGCGCGACCGTGCGACCTATCGCTGGCAAGACAATTCCACCGACTCCACATTCCTAGTCACCGGACCCGGAGAATACTGGGTAGAAGTGCGCGCTGATTTTTGCTTATTAAGAGACACCATAAAAGTAACGTCCTGCGAATCTTGTATGCATATTCCCAATGCCTTTACCCCCAATTTTGATGGAGTCAATGACTTCTTCCGTCCATTGTCAGCCTGCGATTTAATAGAGTACAAGCTTCAAATTTTCAACCGCTATGGAACCCTAGTTTTTGAAAGTGACGAAATCGACCGAGCCTGGAACGGCCAAGTCAAAGACGGAATCATAGCTCAAAACGCAGTCTACATCTACCTAATCAATTACGCCTACAACAAAAAAGGAAGCATCATTCACCAAAAAGAAACAGGTCAACTAATCCTACTAAAATAAATCAACCCTAAAACACCCCAACTTCAAGCACTCCTACTCAAGCAAGCCGAAAAGGCTTCCCCCGAATAACCTCGGGCACCGTCCGAGGGTCTCCATAGACACACACACAAATGATACAAACAAAAAGAACAAGCCTCCGCCCCTTCATCCCATCCGACTACGAAGCCGTCTTCGAATTCGGATCACACCCCGAAGTAGGAAAATACACAGGAGATGAACTCCTTCAAACACCACAACAAGCAAAAGACATCATCACCAATGTCTTTCAATCCGACTATAAAAAATATGGTTACGGACGTTGGGCTGTCGTTCATAAATCCGATAACAAAGTAATTGGATTCGCGGGATTAAAATACCTTCCCGAATTTGATCAAGTAGATATTGGCTTCCGCTTTCTGCCTCAATATTGGAATAAAGGATTGGCTACTGAAGTCTCCATAGAAATAATCAAATACGGATTCGAAACGCTAAACCTCGATGAAATAATCGGTATTGCAGATCCCTTGAATATCGGTTCCTGTAAAGTCCTACAAAAAATTGGCCTGCAGTTTTACAAAACCGATCAATACGATGGAGATGGGAAAAAATATAATTGGTATCGACTCAATAAAGAATCCTACCTAAAAGAAAAACGGTGAGTATTCAATGAAGTTGTTTAAAGATGGAGGTTGAAATTTGTTGTAGCAGCTTGGTTCTCAGTACAAAGCTTAAATATTTAAGTGAAGTAATGAGGATCAATGATTTACAAGAAAATCATCATTCTATTTTAAAACAACTTCAATGTCTTAAAAACTAAAAGACCTAATCAAAGTTTTTTTTACATGCCTAAAGAATCCTGCATTTTCGCTACGCATAATATCAGTCAAACCGCTATTTTTAATCGAAAATAATTCTATTAAAACATCTCTAATAAGCTGAATGTCAATCCCCTTGCAAGACTTAGTATGTTAGAGGACTTTTGCGAAAAAAAAGTAGGCTAACTCTTATACTTTGTGTATTTTTAGGTGAAGCATAAGAACTGACCTTGTGCTTAATTGAAATCCATCGTTCTTTCATCTAAGAACCTAAACCATAAAGTATGAATCTAGTAAAACACCCAATCCTTTTTCTATTTACACTATGTAGTTTGTTTTCGATCAATACGAATGCTCAACTCGTTATCAATGAATTCTCAGGAGCTAATTATCAAAACCTTTCTGACAACTTTGGTAACAATAATGTTGACTGGATAGAAATTTACAACATGGGAAATATTCCCCTTGATCTATCCGGCTACCACATGTCTGATAATGACAACAACCTCGATAAATTTGTTTTTCCAGCGGGCATAACAATCGGAGCCAATAGCTACCGAATTATTTATGCAACTGGAAACGATTCTTACGATGGAACCAACATTCATGCTGACTTCAAACTGCGACAAACAGATAATGAATGGATCATTCTTTCTGACCCTAATTTGAATATTCTTGATTCGTATCAAATTAATATTCCCAACCAAAAAAATCATTCATGGGCACGATCGCCCGATGGTACCGGAGATTTTGCAATAGCAACCAACCCAACACCTAATGGATCTAACGGAGCCACTTTTGCGAGTTATGTTCCAAAACCAATGATCGCACCTACATCCGGTTTTTATACCGGTTCAGTAACGGTTGAGTTATCGAATGATAATCCTGGAGCAACACTTTATTACACCACAGATGGTTCTTCTCCAACTAACACAAGTACGCAGTACACCGGACCTTTTACCCTAAATGCTACCGCAGTCATTCGAGTGATTGCTTACGATTCTGATCCAACTATTTTACAGAGTCACGAAAATTATCATACTTATTTCATTGATGAAAATCATACGCTTCCTGTAGTTTCTATTTCTGGTGATGAATTAACCAATTTATTAAATGGAACTCAAAATACACCAGAAGGTACTTTTGAAATGTTTGACGAAACCGGAGATCGTGTTGCAGATTGTACTGGAGAATTCAATAAACATGGAAACGATTCTTGGGCTTATTCTCAAAGAGGGATTGACTACGTAACACGTGATCAATTTGGCGACGACTATGCCATTAAATATCAACTGTTTGATTCTAATATTTCTGACCGTACTTCTTTCCAAAGAATTATTTTGAAAGCTGCCGCAAATGATAATTATCCTTTCGAAGATGGAGGGGCACACATTCGTGATTCTTATGTACACACCTTATCACAGCATGCTGGATTGGAAATGGATGAAAGAACCCACCGCTCTTGCGTCATGTATGTCAACGGAGAGTACTGGGGCGTTTACGACATTCGTGAAAAAGTAGATGATCATGACTTTACAGAACACTATTACAACCAAGGACGCGACGATATTGATTATATCAAAACATGGGGTGGAACTTGGGCAGAATATGGAAGTGCCAATGATTGGGATGCACTCGTAGATTATATTCTCGCTAACGATATGACTGACCCTGTTCACTATAACTATGTCGACGGAGAATTGAACATGCTGAGTTTAATTGACTACATGATTTTGCATGCACACATTGTGTCAAGTGATTGGCTCAACTGGAACACCTCTTGGTGGCGCGGTCGCGATCCCAACGGTGGTGCCCTAAAATGGCAGTACTCGCTTTGGGATGAAGATGCAACCTTTGGTCACTATATCAACTATACCGATATTCCGGATCAATCGCCTTTGGCTGATCCTTGTAACCCTGAAATTTTAGGTAACCCAGGTGGACAAGGTCACGTTCCAATTCTAAACGCACTTCTAGAGAATGAAGATTTCTTTGGTCTTTACATCAACAGATACGCAGATTTAAATAATCTGTATTTTAATTGTGATTACATGTTGCCATTGTTGGATGAAATGACAGGCCTCATTGCGCCAGAAATGGTTCGTCAAGTTAATCGTTGGGGAGGCTCAGTGGCCGAATGGGAAAGCAATGTGTTAGAATTGCGTGATTTCATTGAAGAACGTTGTGCAATTATTGATACAGCGATTGTTAACTGTTATGAAGATGAAGGATTGAGTGGACCTTGGGAAATGGTTATTGAAGTAGATCCTCCAGGTGGTGGATTTGTTCAAGCAAACACAACGATAGGAATTAATTATCCATGG
>CALGLS010000256.1 GCA_937959375.1 uncultured Saprospiraceae bacterium | reverse complement strand
GTGTTTGGCTGACAAGCTGCAACCATCTTTTCTACAGTATCTGGCTTAAGGATGTGATCTCCAGCATTCATAAACCAAACGAAATCGCCAGTTGCTAGTTTTAGCCCTTTGTTCATTGCATCGTAAAGTCCTTTGTCGGGTTCACTGATCCATTTGCTAATGGTCTCTCCGTGTTTATGAATTAAATCCAAAGTTCCATCTTTAGAGCCACCATCAATGATTAGGTATTCTATGTTGGAGTAGCTCTGGCTGGCTACGCTTTGGATCGTACCTTCCAATAGGTCAACCCCGTTGTAGACAATGGTGATGATGCTTATTTTTGGATGGAAACTAGTTTTATTCATAATGAATGATAAAAGTATAGCTTTATGAACGAATTGCTATCAAGCTGAGTAATAAATGTTAATCTAAGATTTTTGAATTTTCGTTCTTTGACAAATCCCGTGGCCAATGTTAAAATGAAAGCAAAAGTGACCGAAGGAAACGTTGATTTTATTTTATCATTGGGCTATACCACGGGATTTGTCAAAGAACCTGAATTTATAACCATTTCAAAAATCACTTAGAAGCAACAAAGAAAAGCTATTCTTTATAAGAAAACTAAGTACTTTAACATAAGTTATTTAAGATTTTGAATAGATTCTTTTTTGTGAGTGCGAAGTATTAAACCACCGAAATATTCAACTTTCCACCATCCAAATCAATCTTCAATCGCACGCCTTCCAATTTAGGTTGACCTAAAAGCCAATTCGCAATCGGGCTGATTACATTCTGTTCAATGACACGCTGCAATGGACGAGCTCCGTACTTTTCATCAAAACCAGTTCGAGAAAGATAGTCGATGACCTGTTCCGTAAATTCAAGATCGATATTCCGTTTGGCAAAACCTTCTCGATTTTTTAGATCATTTAATTCCTTAACGCAGATTTCACGAATATTGTCTTGCCCAAGATTGTTGAACATCACCACGCCATCAATTCGATTGATAAACTCGGGACGGAAAAAAGAACCAATGGCTGACATGTATGCTGCCTCTCCACTAGTTGTATTTTTAAAACCAACGGAAGCGCGATTCGATGCTCCAAGGTTCGTTGTCATAATGATGATTGTGTTTCTGAAGTTGGTCAACCGACCAAAGGAATCAACCATCAATCCTTCGTCAAGCATCGTCATCAAAGCATCAAAAATGGAAGGCGCTGCTTTGTCTACCTCATCGAGCAATACCACTGCAAAAGGTCGTTGTCGAATATCTTGAATTAATTTTCCTGTTTCAGAACCAGAGCCAATCAAACGCGTGATTTGAAAAGGATGCTGAAACTCACTCATATCAATTCGAATCAGTGGCAGTTGTTGTTTGCTTTTGCCAAAAAAGTATTCAGCTAATGCTTTTGCGGAAGCTGTTTTCCCCACTCCAGTAGGACCTGCAAAAATTAAGGTAGAAATTGGCTTACCCGGATTATTCAAACCTGCCTTGAAAACTTTTACAATACTGGTCATTTTTTTTATCGCTGATGACTGACCAATAATCCGAGTAGTAAAGAAGGATTGCAATTGTTCTTTGTCAAGCAAAATATCATCTCGTAAAAACAGTTCTGGCAAACCAGTCTGTCCAACAAACTGTTTAATCACCTCATCAAAGCCAACCTCCTTGCGATCATCTAATTGCGCATCACTTACGCATTGTCCCAAAAACTTAACCGCTTTTCCAGGGAACGATTGATAAGGATAGTAGCGCAGTAAAAGTCGATAAGCCAATGACTGTGCTTCTGGTTTTACATTTATTTTTAAATTATTTTGGCTGTATTCGCCAAACTGACTCATGACACGTTGTACTTTCGTTTCAGACATTTCAGGAATCTTTACCACCTGAAAGCAGGAAGCGAAACCAGGTAACATGCGACGCATACTCTCCAGTTCCTTTTCTGTTGCTTCTCCAATAATTTGCAAACCTGCTGATTGCAAAAATGAAATCATAAATGCAGCAACACTATTAGCTGGACCTGCCCCACCTATTTGTAACAAACGAACTACATCCACCACCCAGAGTATTCCTCTAGTTTGTTGTAGCTCTTCAATCATTTCTTCTATCGTCTCTTCCCATTCTCCCAAATATTTAGCGGAAGCTGTAATACGCTGCGGCATGAGTTGCCAAAAATTAAGTCCACTTTCCTTCTCTCTTTTCTTACCCGAAATCTTGCGCATGGCTTGTTGCAAAACTGCACTCTTTCCGACTCCATGATTTCCGATAACTAAAACGTTGGCACCACTTTGCGTAATTTTTTCAATCACTTCTTCTACCTTATCTTCTAATTCCCAAGCCGCTTCAGGACTCGCTGTAATTTGTCGACGTTGAGATTTTGGATATGGATATTGGCTGGCTAACCTTGGTAAAATTTTATATCGACTTTCAGTTGATCTACGGATCTCACTAGCTTTGAATCGACGATTCTCATTAATGCGGAGTGGGATTAGATCAAGACTTGGTTTAGGATAATTCAGTTGACTATAAAGTTCCTCCGGACTTAAATCATTCAGTAAATCTGCAGCAAAATGTTGAACCAAAGAATTGAATTGTCGTGCATCGTAGTAATAAAAACTTTCGTCAAATAGCGGAAGGTAACATTCGAAGAAACCTTCTTCTGTTTCACCGTGTACCACTGGTACAGGCACCACCACCGTTTGAGACATTGGGTAACGTCCAGTTTGATCCTTATAACCAGGCCGTATTTTTACGTTGATGATTTTCAACTTAGCCTTTTCTAAATCAACATAAGGATAGAAATCTTCCTTTTTGTACATTTTGGTGAGATAGTCAGACAGTTGATTCTTTACCTGCTTCAAGGTTTTATCCATAACCTGATAATCCGTCCCAACGAGTATGCCCAATACGGCCTCCTCATTAAACTGGTAACATAACAATGGATAATTGATGGTTTTCATGCTGCAAAATAGGGATGTATCAGCCAAAATCAAAATTAAAGTCAAAATCAAAATTTTTCCACTTTTGATAGTATTCCGACTTTTTTAAATCAGATTTTGAAACAACTTCGAAGTAATAAAGCACGCCATCAATATTCCTTTTCCAATTTTTATTTTATTTTTCTTATCCAAACCCAACCTTCTCAGCAAACCAACCGTCTATATTATTGAACAGCAAAAAATATAAAGCAAATTTGAAATTCTAGAAAGCTGAAAACTAAAACCAATATGGAAAAACTTCGACTTTAATGAAGCAAGTGGTCTAATTAGATTCGCAAAATCCTCACTGGCCTATTGCTTTGGTATTTTCTCACTAATTAAATATTAAAGCTATGAAGTATTTCCTATTGGGTCTTACCCTACTCCTCTGTGTTCCAATGATTAGTATTGCTCAAGATCTTACTGTCCCTGAGGCAGTTGAAGAAGAAATGGAGCCTCCGATTCGATTTGTAGTTGGATTGGAAGGTGGCATTGGTGTACATAATGTTCAAGGTCCCGGATTGAGAAACCTTGGTGTAACCTTTGAGGTGCCATGGAAAAAAGTTTCTTTTGGAACTGGTATTTTAATCAAAGACATGGGTAGCATGCAGTACATGAATTACACAGGTTACTC
>CALGLS010000255.1 GCA_937959375.1 uncultured Saprospiraceae bacterium | reverse complement strand
CGATTCTCGTCGAACTTTCCCTCAATTTTTAATATATTGGAGTACTTTAACCACTGAATCGAATGTATTTATGAAAAACATATTATTACTACTACTTTTTTTATCTCCCACACTTCTTCTGGCGCAAGCCGATCAAACGACTGGTACCAGCTTAGATGAATATCGTTTTTTATCAAAAGGCTATGCTTATCAATTGCAAATGGGTATTGATCCATTCAAAGAAGGCTATGATTTAAAAACCATCGCTTCTAGCAAAAAAGAGGTGAAATATATTGGCCTTTATGAGTCAAACACTAGTACGCCAAAAGGAATTCTACTCATTTTTAAAAGTGGCTCAGAAGAACCAACGTACATCTGCTTACCTAATAATCAAGCAAATCAGCGGGTTTGGGAACTCTATGAAATGGATCGGAAAGCCATCGTTGATCCCAATATCTGGGAAAGCTACGATGCTGCGATGCGTGACTTGGCCTTTCAACTAATGGGAAGTGCTCCGGCGGGTCTAGAGCCAACTCAAGTTGAAGCTCCCCCCACGGAATATGCAGCGACCGATAAAGAACCAGCAACTGAGGTTAAAACTAAAGACAAAAAGAAAGAGGAGATCAAAGAAGAGGCAGAACCAGATAAACTAGTCGTTAAAGGAGTCAACTCAAAAGTCGAAAAACAAGACACAAAAGAGGTAAGTACCGAAGAAATAAATCCTGATGTCAATATTACAATGGACTCAGACATCGTTAATAATGGTGTGGTCAAAGCACCAGTCGTTCGTGGATTGTATTCGGGACGAGGGATTTTGGTTATCAAATTTTGTTTTGATCAAAATGGTGACGTAATTGAAGCCAGATATACCATGGGAGGTTCAACAACCTACAAAGAAAATTTAAAACAAATGGCCCTAGAAAGCGTAAGAAAAGCAAAGTTTGCCCCTAGTTCTAAGAGTGAGCAGTGTGGTAAGGCTACTTTTCACTTTAAATAAGGGAAAAGAAGACGGAAGTCCGAAGACGGAAGTCCGAAGTTTCCCGCGATCGTATCGCGTTATACGTGAACTTCGGTCTTCGGTCTTCGATCTTCCGACTTCAAACTTTTATTCATAAACACCGATCAATCGGAACAACATAACACTTAATTAAAATGGCGAAAGATTTAAAAACACTATTTGGAAACGCACACAATCTTGACGATAAAAGCGTGGAGTTCTTAACCAATTCATTGGAAAAAAGTAACCTTCCTGGCTTTGATTATATTGAATACAAACAATCGCTGAGCGCTTTATCACAAATGGATATGGATGAAAGCACTGCATTCAAATCTGCTTTTGCAACGGCTTCCACCATGGGATTGACTAAGGCTAAGTTGATTGAAACGGCGAACCATTACAAAAATGTCATCCTAAAAGAGAAAACACATTTTGATCAGGCACTCAGAAATAGAATGCAACAAAAAGTAGAAGGTAAGAAACAGGAAGTTGAGAAATTGAAAGATCAAATCAACAAACACAGAGAAAAGATTGCACAATTGGAAGAACAAATGAAAAAATACCAATCGACGATTGATGGTGCTGACGCCCAAATTCAGGCTGAAACCGAAAAAATTGAGTCAACTCGTGGTAATTTTGAACATACACACCAAAGCATTCTAAATCAAATTGATAAAGACATAGCAAACATCAATCAATATTTGTAAATTTCGGCATCTTAGCTTATTAACTCTAGACTGAATCACTCAGTATTAATCAAATTCATTTAAAATTATGGCAAACCCTATAGACACTGATAACTTTAAGCAAAAATCGTTTTGGCAAAAACCGGAGGGTGTCACCGGTACTGTTTTCCTAGTTGGAATCGCTGCCGCACTTGGTTTTGTATTGGTGAAGTTCGGAGGCGCATTAGCAATAGCTGCCGCTAACACGGTCTACCTAGCGATTATGCTTCTCGTGCTTGCACTCATCGTTTACATGGTACTCGATCCTAAAATGCGTAACCTCGTAGGCTACATGTACAAAAGTGTGATGCGCTGGATTACCGGTATGTTTGTAACGATCGACCCTGTTGGTATCCTCAAAAATTACGTAGATGACCTAGCGGACAACCTGCGTAAAATGAGCAAGCAAATCGCTGCCCTTCGCGGACAAATGCGTAAGCTGTCAACCATCATGGATGACAACAATAAGGAAATCAAAAAGAACATGGCACTCGCTTCTGCTGCTCAAAAGAAAGGCAACCAATCTGCGCTAACGCTATCAACGCGTAAAGCTGCCCGACTAAAAGAAAGTAACGCGAAGTACAAGAACCTCCACGCTAAAATGGATGTGATGCATAAGATTCTTTCTAAGATGTATCAAAATTCAGAAATTCTTTTGGAAGATACCAAAGATCAGGTGCAACTAAAAGAACAAGAGCGTAAGGCTATACGTGGCTCCCACTCTGCGATGAAGTCAGCGATGAGCGTTATCTCTGGTGATCCAGATAAGCGTGCAATGTTTGACGCTGCAATGGAAAACATTGCGGATGATGTTGCCAACAAAGTGGGTGAGATGGAACGCTTCATGGAAATGTCTTCTAGCTTCATGGATTCCGTTGATTTACAAAACGGTGTATTCGAAGAAGAAGGTTTGAAGATGTTAGAAAAATTCGAAAAACAAAGCTCTATCTTATTGATGGGCGACTCTAGCGAGACTTTAGATCTTGATTCACCAAGACCTGAGTATCGCGATAATTCAAGCTCTAGCTCAAATAGCAGTGAGTCTTATGACAATTTGTTTGAGTAATTAAGTAGTTATTGACATGAAAACCCGAATTTGCTTTGTTGCAGGTTCGGGTTTTGTATTTACGACAACAACTAATCAGCTTCCTCTTTTTCTAGCTGCTTAAGGGTTTGATCAAAAAGACGTTTACGTACCTCGCGAGATAAGCGTGCAAATGACATTTCGTATTTGTTGGCTTCTTTAAACATGACAGTAAAGAATTTTAGTCGCCTTTCTTCGGATAGTGCTCCTTTCTCATCACCATTAGCTCTATTATAAACAGCCCTTTTTTTAAGCATTAAAAGCCTAGTCTGCTCATAGTCTTCCTTTTTCATTCTGTTTAAAAGAGTCATAGCTGCGTTAGCTTGGTTTTGAGTTGTTCCGGGTTTGTTGACAAGCGTTTCTGCTACATTTTCAATTTCGTTTTCTGATAAATAATTTTCTAATTCGGGTAGATCAAGTCCCAATGTCAAATTCCCTCCAAACAAAGCGCGATCCATACCAGGTAGAAAATCTTGTACCTCATCTTCCAAAACTTTATGCTCATTTCCAGAACTACAACTAAAGGAAAACAATAACAGTTGTGCGACAAACAAGAAGCTAATTTTTTTCATAATTCAAATTTCAATCTACAATTGATGTAACTCCATAACAATATACTTTAAAGAATTTAGTTTTTTCAAACAAAAGCTAAGAAGTGATTGTAATAGAGAAAGCCCTGTTTACAAATTTGCAAACAGGGCTTTCTCTTGCGGTTTAAGCGTTTGAGAAATTAGTTATAATTTACCAACTCAATATCAAAAGCAATTACCGTATTAGGAGCAATCGCAGTACCATTACCTCTTGGGCCATAAGCTATACCTGAAGGTAACAACAAAGTACCTTTCCCACCTTTCTTAAAATATGGAACACCTTCTCCCCAACCTGTAACGACTTGTTGTAAGTTAAACTCAGCAGGATTACCATCGGTAAGTCGCTGATCAAAAACAGTTCCGTCCAAGGTGTAACCTTTGTAATAGATCAACACATCTGAGGTTGAAGTAGGAAAATTGTCCCCCGTTCCTAGCTCATCAATAATGTAGTGCAATCCTGAGTCTGTTCGTTCAGCTGTCAAACCATTTTCCGTAAGGTAAGCTTCAATGATAGCAATGTCATCTGCTAATTGGTCAGGGTTAATCTCAAGTGGATCGTCGTCTTTATTACATGCTGATAAAAGTACAACTGCCAACAGACTAAAAAGTAAGGTCTTGATATTCATTTTTTGTTTATTATTTTTCTAGTTTTTAAAATTCTTTTTCCAGCGCGTGCCCTTAAATCCTAAGCCATCGGGCTATTCTAATTCCAATACGTTAGCGGGATTCACATTCACATTCACATTCACATTCACATTCACATTCTAATTCACATTCTAATTCTAATTCTTACCTCCCGGCTCCAAGCCAAGCTCCTTCCCCTTCTCAAGCATAAATGCAAAAGCCGCATCGTAGTCATTCGGCACCACTCCATCCAATATCGCTTCACGGATCGCCGTTTTTATGGTTCCAACGGTTCGACTTGGTGACAAGTTAAAAGTCTCCATGATTAGTTCTCCAGAGATTGGAGGTTCCCAGTTTCTTATTTTATCCTTCTCCTCTATTTCTTTCAAAAGCTCTCTGACCATTACATAATTTGATAGGTAACGTTGAACTTTTTTAGCATTTTTAGAAGTAATATCTGCTTCGCAAAGTAACATCAAATCATCAATGTCATCTCCTGCGTCAAACAACAATCGTCGAATGGCAGCATCCGTTACATTTTCTTTTGTCAAACTAATTGGACGCAAGTGAAGTCGAACCATTTTTTGCACATACTTCATTTTGCCATCCATTGGCAGTTTCATCTTTCGAAAAATACGAGGTGTCATCGCTGCTCCCAAAGCCTCATGTCCATGGAAGGTCCAACCATGCTTTGGATCAAATCGCTTTGTTGGTGGTTTGGCTATATCATGCATAATGGCCGACCATCTCAACCAAAGGTCATCTGTCTTTTTACACAGATTATCCAGCACCTCAAGGGTGTGATAAAAATTATCTTTATGCCCTTTACCATCTATAACGTCTACACCATGCAAAGCGGCCATTTCTGGAAAAATTATTTCCAACAAACCCGTATCAAAAAGTTGTTTGAAACCGACGGAAGGTTTGTCCGTCATGATAATTTTCTCCAGTTCGATATTGATCCGTTCTTTTGAAACGATATTAATCCGATTACGGTATTTCCCAATCGCTTTAAATGTTTCTTCTTCAATATCAAAACCCAGTTGAGTAGAAAAACGAATCGCTCGCATCATCCGTAGGGGATCATCCGAAAATGTTTTACCAGGTTCAAGCGGTGTTTTTATTGTCTTGGTTTCCAAGTGGTGTAAACCACCAAAAGGATCGATTATCTCGCCAAAGTTGGTAGCATTTAAGCTTACTGCCAAAGCATTAATCGTAAAATCTCTTCTATTTTGATCGTCTTCCAAAGAGCCTTCTTCAACGCTAGGCTTTCTTGAATCATGGCGGTAAGATTCTCGGCGAGCACCAACAAATTCGATCTCCTGATCTTTGTGGCGAATCATGGCAGTTCCAAATCGTTGATAGACAGCAATACGAGGAATTGGACGTAGCCGAGCAGCCACTTCCTGAGCCAAACGTATACCGCTGCCTACACAAACAATATCTAAATCTTTAGATTCACGAGCAAGCAATCGGTCACGAACATATCCACCTACTACGTATGAAGGACTATTCAATTCCGCTGCAACTTGTTCAATGATCATTAAGATCTCCCTTTCGTGTGGCTGTATGTCAAAAACCAAA
>CALGLS010000254.1 GCA_937959375.1 uncultured Saprospiraceae bacterium | reverse complement strand
AATCGGTGAGCTGAGTTAAATCGGTGAGCTGAGTTATAAAAAGTTGAGTAAAAAGAGAATGATTAACAAAATAAAAAATACAAAGAAAGTAATCATAAGCGGCGGCGGCTCAGGAGGTCATGTCTTCCCAGCAATAGCGATCGCCAATGCCCTGAAAAGAAAAGAAAAGGATATTGAAATCATGTTTGTTGGTGCCAAAGGAAAAATGGAAATGGAGAAAGTACCGAAAGCGGGCTATCCCATTGAAGGACTTTGGATATCAGGTATTCAACGAAAGTTGACCTTGCGAAATTTAATGTTTCCGTTTAAACTCATTAGTAGTATACTAAAGGCTAGGCGAATCATTAGCAAATTTAAGCCGGATGTAGTAGTTGGAGTAGGAGGTTATGCAAGTTATCCAGTAATGTCACAAGCAAGTTGGAAAGGAATTCCGACACTGATTCAGGAACAAAATTCTTATGCCGGTGTCTCCAACAAAATGTTAAAGTCAAAGGCAGACCGAGTTTGTGTAGCGTACAATAATATGGATCGCTACTTTCCGGAAGATAAAATAATAATGACAGGAAATCCAGTTCGTAAAGACCTACTGGACGTCGCTGATAAAAGAGAAGAAGGCCTAAAGTATTTTGGGCTTGACCTCCATAAAAAAACGATTGTACTTATAGGTGGATCACTGGGAGCTAGATCATTAAATGATAGCATGGCTGCCAATGAAGATTTCTTTAAAGAAAACCCAGATGTACAAATCCTATGGCAAGTTGGTAAGTTGTATATCGAGGAGTTTTCACAAACAGCAACCTCGGCTTTACCAAACGTAAGAGCACAGGCGTTTATTGATCGAATGGATTTGGCTTACGCAATGGCAGATGTGGTTGTCTGTAGAGCAGGAGCACTGACAATATCAGAGCTATCGCTTTTGGGTAAACCAGCGATATTAGTTCCTTCGCCAAACGTGGCAGAGGATCACCAAACCAAGAATGCAATGGCACTCGTTAAAGAAAATGCCGCCATTCTGGTAAAGGACCAAAACGCAAATGAAATGCTTCAGGGAGCTATGCGAATACTTGAAAATGAAACGCTCAAGCAGCAACTCAGTATCAATATTCAACAACTAGCTCGACCAGACGCAGCAGATGATATTGCGGAAGAAGTCCTGAAATTAATAAGGTAAAGATCAGCAAGTCTGTGCGGCTCGAAGAGACGTACTCTTCGCTGGTACGGCCAGTTATTTCTGAGCTGGGTTATAATTACCGAGTATAAATAAAGGGAGGAGCATCGTTTAAGCGTACCCTAAGACAAAGCTCAAAACCAATTGATAATCAATAAGTAAGAAAAGACAAGACTTTAGCAGAAAAAAGAGCCAAAAGCTAAAAGTTATATATAAATTAATTCATATAAAAATTACGGCACATACTTTGATATATAAGACTGGTAGACAATTAATTATAAAGTAGAAAATAAAAGAATTGAAAAATTGTCTAATGTTTAAAATGTAATTTTAAGCAATTATGAATGCGGTTTTAATCGACTTCAATATCAAAATGCCATAAAAAATAACCTCTTGTAATAAGCCTTAAAAAGCATCAGTATTACAGGAAACTAAAAAAGGTAGTTTGAACTTAGAAAATCTCCATAGGGTATATTTTGTAGGGATAGGAGGAATCGGAATGAGCGCTCTTGCGAGATACTTCAATGGTAGAGGAGCAGAGGTGTTCGGCTACGATAAAACAGAAACAACGCTAACCAAAACGTTGGTAAGCGAAGGCATGAAGATTCATTATAAGGAAGACCTGAGTGAGATTCCAGATCACGTAGATTTGGTCGTTTATACCCCAGCAATTCCCGATGCTCACCAAGAATTACAGTATTTCCGAAAAGAGGGATACCCTGTAAAAAAGCGAGCAGAAGTGTTAGGAATCATCAGCCGAAATTTGAAAACAATAGCAGTAGCAGGAACGCATGGAAAAACAACGACTAGCTCGATTGTAGCGCATGTGTTACGCACAGGAGGAATTGATTGTACCGCTTTTTTAGGTGGCATTGCTCAAAACTTTAAATCCAACTTTGTTTGGGGGAAAGACGATTGGGCAGTCATTGAAGCAGACGAGTATGATCGCTCTTTTTTACACTTGACACCAGACATCGCAATCGTACTTTCCATGGATGCAGATCACTTGGATATTTACGGGGAGCACGATGTTTTGAAAGCCACTTTTAAAGCGTTTGTTTCACAGACAAAAGAAGGCGGCAAAGTGTTAGTAAAAAGTGGACTTTCTTTGCAGAATGAATCAAAAGATTTTGCTACATTCGGCATAGAATCCGGCAACTATTCTGCTACAAATTGGAAAGTAAAAAATGGCCTTTCTACATTTGATGTAAAATCGCCAAACAACAATATTTCAGACGTGCAATTTACCATGGCTGGTAAGCATAATTCTGAAAACGCGATGGCCGCAATTGCTGTCGCACAACTACTAGGAATAGAACAAAACAACATAAAAAAAGCATTGGCTTCATTCAAAGGAATAAAGCGACGATTTGAAAGAATTTACGAAAACGAGCAAGTGGTTTTTATCGACGATTATGCACACCATCCAACAGAGCTAACGGCTGCTATTGACGCAGCAAGATCGCTTTTCCCGGATCGCAAAATCACTGGTATTTTTCAACCACATCTTTACTCTCGTACACAGGACTTTGTTGACGGATTCGCAGCAGCTCTTGATACCCTCGACCAAATTCTATTGATGGATATTTATCCTGCAAGAGAATTACCCATCGAAGGAGTAAGCAGCAAAATCATTTTTGATAAAATGAAAAATCCTAATTGCACACTAGTAACGAAAGCTACGCTGATGCAAGAATTACAAAACAAAGATTTAGATGTTGTGCTCACTTTAGGAGCAGGCGATATTGATACTTTTGTTGAACCTATAAAATCAATGTTAGATGAATAGGGATACACAAAAATTATTGAAACGCTTACTGATCATCGCTTCCTTATTTGCGATTGCGGCACTGATCGTATGGACGGTGCAAAAGAAAGAGCAAAAGAAGGCACGCGATATGATCGTCAACATTGAGCGATTGGATAACGGGCATACCTTGATTTCAGAGGTAGACGTAAAAGAGAAATTGCTAAAGAGCTTTGCCGTAAGCCTAGTCGGATTGCCATTAAGTGCCATCGACATGGAAAGGGTAGAAGAGGTTTTGGAAGATGATCCATTCGTATTCTCTGCCGAAGCTTATGTCGACGCGCAAAACGTAATATTCATCAATTTGAAACAAAGAGAACCTTTACTCAGGGTGATCGACGATAACGGACTCAATTATTACTTAGATAAAGAAGGCAAAAAGATGCCTTTGTCAAAACACTTTACAGCAAACGTAATGGTTGCCAACGGAAACATACCACCACACGTGGACAATTTCTTAAAGCGACGGAAACACGCACTGCGAGATTTATTTGAACTAACGAACCAAATTCTGAACGATGATTTCTTACAAGCAATGGTCGAACAGATTTATGTAACCGAAAAAGGAGATTATATCCTTACCCCGATACTAGGAAGTCAGAAAATTATTTTAGGACCTTATGAAAACATAGAAGATAAGTTCTTCAGACTAAAAGCTTTTTATGCCGAAGCTGTTCCTTACACAGGATGGAAAAGGTATAAAACAATCAATTTGAAATTTAAAAACCAAGTAGTTTGCAAAAAACGCTAATTAACAGGAGGGAATATTTGATAATTCTTTTAAATGAAATTATTATGTTACCTGTGAAGAGTGAGCGCTAACTACTAACACTATTAAAACTATACTATGATGGAAAACTTTGGTAACAAAAACGAAAATCCAATAGTCGTTGCGCTTGACATCGGAACCACTAAAGTTTGCGCTATTGCCGGTCGTAAAGACGAACACGGTAAAATTGAAATCCTTGGCGTTGGTAAGGTAGAATCTGCCGGCGTAACCAGAGGTGTTGTATCCAACATCGAAAAAACAGTTAAAGCAATCAAAGATGCGGTTGCTGCAGCTGAACGTAACTCTGGTGAGGAAATCAAAATAGTGCATGTTGGAATTGCTGGTCAACACATTAAGACCTTGCAACACCGCGGTATCCTTACTCGCGACAACGATTTGAACGAAATCGATCAAAAAGATATTGATCGCCTAATCAAGGACATGTACAAATTGGTACTTCCTCCAGGTGACAAGATCCTTCACGTTATTCCTCAGGAATATACTATTGACAACGAGCAGGGTATCACTGACCCAATCGGAATGTCTGGTGTACGTCTAGAGGCTAACTTCCACATTATTACTGGTCAGATCACTGCCTCAAACAATATCTACCGTTGCATCGAGCGCGTTGGGTTGAAGGTGGCTGAAATGACACTAGAGCCTATCGCTTCTGCCTCATCTGTACTTTCAGATGAAGAGAAGGAAGCTGGTGTTGCACTAGTTGATATTGGAGGTGGTACTACGGATATCACAATTTTCCAAGAAGGTATTATCCGCCACACGGCTGTTATTCCTTTCGGTGGTAACGTGATTACTAAGGATATAAAAGAAGGTTGCACCGTAATGGAGCAGCAAGCTGAAAAATTGAAAGTTAAATTTGGTTCTGCATTGTCTGAAGAAGTTTATGACAATAGAATCATTACTATTCCTGGCTTGAAAGGTCATGATCCTAAAGAAATCTCTGAGAAAAACTTGTCTCTGATTATTCAAGCAAGAGTAGAAGAGATCTTGGATTACGTAGTTTGGGAGATTCGTCGCTCAGGTTATGAAAACAAATTGATCGGTGGTATCGTACTAACAGGTGGTGGCTCTTTATTAGCACACATCGAAAAGTTGGCAGCCTTTCACACTGGCTTTAGCACACGTATCGGAATGCCAATTGAGCACCTAGCTCACGGTTATACTGAGAAGGTATGCAGCCCAATTTATTCAACTGCAATCGGACTACTCATTGAAGGTATCCAAAATGTTGAATCAGGAAAAGTAGAATACACGATTGTAAAAGAAGAAGCACCAGTTACTGCTGATGCAATTGTTGAAGAAGAAGTTCCAGTTGCTGCGATTGAAGAAAAAGAATCAAAGTGGTATGAACAACTCTTTAATAAAACAAAGCAGTGGTTTGAAGCTGAACACGATACTGAGTTTTAAAACTCAAAGAAATACCAAGAGAGATACCTTATAAGTATTTAATTGGGTTTGATTTAGACGGAAGTCCGAAGACCGAAGTCCGAAGTTGCCTTCTAACGCACCTTTGAATTAGACCTCCTTAACGATATAGGGATTCACCTTTGTAGAAAACTTCGGACTTCCGACTTCGGTCTTCTGTCTGAAACAAAAGAGATACTAATTTTTTTAACGTACTAGATTTTTTAAAACAGAATCTTGAGAAACAAATTTTTAATTCATTAAGTATTTAATAATCCTAACTAGTTATTAAACAACTTAACCCTTAAATTTTCTAATTATGCTATTTGATTTACCAAAAGAAGAAGGATCAATAATAAAGGTAATAGGTGTTGGTGGTGGTGGTAGTAATGCCGTGACTAACATGTTCAGACAAGGTATTGTTGGCGTTGATTTCGCCATCTGTAATACTGATAATCAAGCAATGGAACTAAGCCCAGTTCCAACTCGAATTTCACTCGGACCTGAATTAACAGAAGGTCGTGGTGCAGGTTCAAGACCAGCTATCGGTAAGCAAGCCTGTGTCGAATCTATTGAAGAAGTGAAAGCATTCTTATCTAATAATACCAAAATGTTATTTGTCACTGCCGGTATGGGTGGTGGTACCGGAACAGGTGCTGCTCCTATCATTGCGAAAGCAGCGCAGGAAATGGACATTCTAACCGTTGGTATCGTTACTCTCCCATTCACATTTGAAGGACGTAAGCGTACTTCTCAAGGTGGAGAAGGATTGGAAGAACTAAAGAAAAACGTGGATACGTTGATCGTAATATCTAACGACAAATTACGTCAGATTCACGGAAACCTATCTTTATCTGATGCATTTTCAGAAGCGGATAACGTATTGACGACAGCTGCCAAAGGTATTGCTGAAATCATCACGGTTGCCGGTTATGTAAACGTGGATTTTGAAGATGTAAACACAGTAATGCGCGACAGTGGAGTAGCTATCATGGGTACAGCTGAAGCGGAAGGTGATGATCGTGCAAAGCGCGCGGTTGATGATGCCTTAAACTCTCCATTATTGGAAGACAATCACATTAGAGGTGCACAGCACATTCTATTGAACATCTCTTCTGGTACTAAGGAAGTAACAATGGACGAGATTTTTGAAATCACAGAATTCGTACAAGAAGAAGCTGGATTTGGTACCAACCTAATCTGGGGTAACTGCTTTGACGAATCACTAGGCGAGAAGATTTCTGTAACGGTTATCTCTACTGGTTTCGAACACAAAGAAAAGAACGTAGAAACTCCAGCTGAAGAAAAAGTTCGTGTATCACTTGATGACGAGCAGTCTAAGCAAACAGGTTTTTATGAAGTAGGACACAACGAAGGTGAAGGTGCTAAGACGGTAGAGTTTGATGATCTTCGTGAGTCATTTACAAAGCACAGACAGTCAACTTACTCTTACGAAGAGCCATACGTAAAGGATGAAGACAAGAAGCGAATGGATGAGGAGCGTAGAATCCAACAAGAAATGGATCGTCTAAGAAGAGAGCAGGCTAGACTACGAAATTCAAATGTAAAATTAAACAATCCTAACACGGTGAGTGATTTGGAAAATCAACCAGCATACCGACGTCGTCGAGTACACTTGGATGATGTACCGCACTCGTCAGACATGGAAGCATCAAGATGGACGATCGGCGAAGAAGAAGAGCTGCGTTCTGACAATGCATTCTTGCACGACAAGCCGGACTAGTAAAATACAAGACGGAATTATTTTGGTTGAAAAATCAAATAATTCCGTCGAGTTACTAGACAACTCTAAAATATTTTATAGAATTTGGAGAAGCGTACAACCGTTGGTTTTGCGGGTGAGCGTCGTATCCCTATTCTTTTGTAAATAAAGATTTTTGGTAAAAATTAGTATAGTTAGAATCTCTTTAAATGGGGTGCTCTTTTGAGTGCCCCATTTTCTTTGTTATAAAATCATTGAGTAATTGCGACCCGTTTAAAATATTGGTTGTTTGCTGTTTTAATTTTAAAAAAATAGATACCACTCGCCCAGCCACTAGTGTTAATTTGAGTGGTCCCAACGCTTATTGTTAAACGGTGCACCAAGCGACCATCGTAAGTCCAAAGTTCAGCCTTTCCATTTTGTGTGCTTTCAATGATGAGCAAATCTCGTGTAGGATTTGGACCTATTTTAAATGCAGTATCATTTTCTGTATGGCTGAGATGGCTAGGAGTAGAATCAAATTCATCTGCTCCAATATCTGGATTTTCCTCATCTCTCAAATGGCAATCATAGTCCATTGCAACGTCAGCAAGCGGAATTCCAGCATCGACTATCTGACTGTTGTAAGCCGATAAATGATAGTCAAAATTTGCAGCATCTTCAAAAATACTTAAATCTGTAATTTCAAAATTCGATTCTATTAATCCTGTACCGTCATTACGTGAAGTGACCGCTTCATTGCTGAGGTTGTTGGCAATATGTACATTGTTGGTCGCTTCAAATCGATATTCAATGGAGTTGAAATAGTTCTCTGTAATTATAGTGTTGTGATAAACTTTACTATTAGGCGAAGATTCTAATCCAATGCCAACATCACGCGTTGTATGCACCAAGTTGTTTCGTATTATTCCTCCAGAATGCCCACTGTCTCCAAGCCCAAACCCGATGCCACGGTCACAATTGATGATTTGATTATTTTCTACCAAAGTATTTTCTGAAAAGGACCAAAAATGAATGGCATGTTCGGCCAAGCCACTATCGGGAGAACGAATATTTCGAAAGGTGTTGTGCCTAACTTCCCAATTGTTAGAACTGTGGGCATCAATACCGCCAGTATAATATTGGAAAGCCACACCGTCCGGAAATTCGAATAAACAACATTGTACAATACCATTATCGGAAGTGTTGCTACTGCTATTGCCAGACACCTTTAGCATTTGTTCAGCAGTATTTACAAAACGAATATTCTGAATCAAACAATTATCTGCATCGTTATTTCCTTGTATTTGAATGGCGTGATAATATACCCAACCAATCGTCATATCTGCTGCCGTAAAATGATCTGCCGCGACATTAAATATATGACTCACATTACCACTGTAACCTTGCCCTTCAATAATCACAGCATCTCGATTGCCAGACGCTGATCTGATCGTCAGATTATTCATATTATCACTAATGTAGAGTAGGTTGTTTTGAAGCGTATAAGTACCATCCGCCAATAAAATGGTGTAATTGCCATTGTTCGCATTACAGTCAGAAAGTGCAGCATCTAATTGCGCCACTGTCGAAACGTTCACGACGGTACGATTCGTTTGATCATCAGGTAGGCTAGGGCATTCACATTGAGCTTGAATAAAAAAAGGCAGTAGCACAAATAAAAGGAATAACATCTTTTTCATAACCTGAAATTTTATACAGATGATAGGAATAGGTCAATGACAATATTATCAGAATGGATTAGCTGAGGTACTCAAGTTATGAAAAAGATGTTAATCATTGTAGACTCAATTTGGAATATCTGCTTAGTTGCTGCCTCTAGCAGGTTGTTGAACGGCATATCATTAGGTATAAACACCCCATTTTGCTAAGAATATATTATTTTTAATATTTATGTGTAAATTCGCTTAATCGTATAAGAGCATGTTTAAATTTAGTTTCCTATGAGAATCAAGAGTTTATGGTTCTCGCTAACAATTTTTTAATGAGTTTAGCGAGCTAACTGAATTCTAAAATTGGACGCGAGGTTCATAAAACATTGATTTGCAATTAAATGG
>CALGLS010000253.1 GCA_937959375.1 uncultured Saprospiraceae bacterium | reverse complement strand
TAATATTCAAGTATTAGACGCTAAATGAAATTTAAAACAGGACCTAAGTATCTGTAATTCAGCAGCTAAGCACTAAAAATGAAATCTTATACTATTAGTGAAATGGTAAAATACTAATGAATAATAAACAAAAAGAGCCTAAAAGCCAATTTGCTAAGGTCTATTTTTTCAAAATACGACCAATTCTAGTTTGCTAAGTTTCGCATTAAATTTCTATTTTACGAGGTCTTTTATAAGTAGTTCGCGGAAATTGAGTTTATATTAGATTGAAATGAGTTTTTGTTTTAGACGATTTAGAATTTTTCGGTGTAGCCGTAGTTACAGCTAAAAATTTTAAAGAAGTATAAGGCAAAAAATCGTTCAAGATTATATCTAATTTAATTCCGCGAACTACTTAACTAACGTTATTAATTCAAGTTGCGAACAACTTGAGGATAGAAGTGGGAAGTTTCCAAATAACCCGGGCAACTTCCCACTTCCCACTCCCTTCTTCCAACTTGTTCCCAACTTAAGTTTTATTAGTTAAACAAACATCATGAAAAACCACATCAACCGTAGATCATTCCTAAAAACAACCTCCATCGCTGGAGCTGGTATAACCATAAAAACAACCGCCGGAGCAAGCCCATCTTTCCTAACCAGAAAAGACGATCGCAAAGTCAATATCGGAATCATGGGAACAGGTGAACGAGGAAGAAGTCTGTTGTCACTTTTAGTGAAAAGAGATGATTGCAAAGTCATTGCATTAAATGACATTGATACAGTAGTACTGGAGAAAGCCAGTCAAATGGTAACCAAGTCGGGGCAAGCAGCGCCAAAGAAATTTAGCAATGGGGAAGAGGATTACCTCAACATGTTGCAAATGAAAGAGCTTGATGCGGTACTCATCTGCACGCCTTGGACTTGGCATGTTCCAATGGCTATCGCTACGATGCGTGCTGGGAAATATGTAGGACTAGAAGTTTGCGGCGCTACTGCCATTCAAGAATGCTGGGACTTAGTAAATGCTTATGAAGAGACTGGAGTACCTTGTATGTTTATGGAAAATGTTTGTTATAGAAGAGACGTTATGGCGATTCTAAATATGGTACGCAAAGGTATGTTTGGTGAAATGGTGCATCTCGAATGTGGTTATCAACACGATCTGCGCCACGTCAAATTCAATGATGGAAAATCACCTTACGGCTCCGGAGTTGAATTTAACGAAACAGGTTATAGCGAATCAAAATGGCGAACCAATCATTCGGTACACCGAAACGGGGATCTTTATCCAACCCACGGAATCGGTCCCGTCGCACAATACACCAATATTAATCGGGGCAATCGCATTGCATATCTGACTTCTACTTCTAGTAAAGCAAGAGGTCTACATAATTACATTGTTGATCACCCAAAAGGTGGTAAAAACCATCCTAGCGCAAAAGTCGAATTCAAACTAGGTGATGTAACTACAACCGTTTTGAAAACAGTGAATGGCGAAAGTATTATCATCAGTCACGACACGAATTTACCGCGTCCGTATTCGCTAGGATTTCGAGTGCAAGGAACAAAAGGACTTTGGATGGCAGTCAACAAATCACTTTATTTAGAAGGGGAAAGTGAAAAGTCGCACCGCTGGGAAGATGCAGCACCATATCTCAAAAAATACGATCATCCCTTATGGAAAAAGTACGAAGCAAAAGCAGCAGGTGCTGGTCACGGCGGAATGGATTTCTTCGTCGTCAATGACTTCATCGAATCAGTTAAAAATAAAGTAGAACCGCCATTAGATGTTTACGATGCAGCCACCTACATGGCGATCACCCCTTTGTCAGAACAATCAATCGCAACAGGAAGTCAACCCATGCCTTTTCCCGATTTTACAAAAGGAAAATGGATGAAACGCAAACCCATTTTTGCACTATAATACATTCAAATACTTTTTGCTTCACGACCTCAGAAAGGTCAAACTATATTAATCGCTAATTTTTAAAATCAAATAAACAATCACAAAAAAAAACATGACCAAACCAACCTTATTGCTCCTAGCAGCCGGAATGGGATCCCGATACGGAGGCCTCAAACAACTTGACGCAATTGGTCCAAATGGAGAAACCATTATCGACTACTCTGTTTACGATGCCATACAAGCAGGATTTGGAAAAGTAGTTTTTGTAATACGAGAAAGCTTCGCGAAAGAATTCGAAGAAAAAGTAAGTAACAAATTCAAAGACAAAATAACTGTAGCATTTGCTTTTCAATCTTTAGATGCAAACGTTGCCGGTATTCCAGCTGAGCCCAAACGAGAAAAGCCCTGGGGAACTGGACACGCCGTTTTAGTCGCACGCGATGTCATCAGCGAACCATTTGTAGTTGCCAACGCAGATGATTTCTACGGAAGAAGTTCTTATAAAACCATGGCAGATTTTTTAATAAATCGAGTCAGTCCAGATCGTTTTAGTATGGTCGGTTTCGAATTAGGAAAAACACTTTCGTTAAATGGATCTGTTTCACGCGGAGTTTGCGAAACCAGTTCAGATGGTCTGTTAGAATCTGTTTTAGAAAGAACAAAAATAAGTAAAGACGAAACAGGTGTTTACGACTTAGTAGACGATCAAAGAGTTGATCTTGAAGAGAACGTTCCGGTTTCTATGAATCTATGGGGCTTCCATCCAGACTTCTTTGAAACATTGGATAAGCATTTTACCACTTTCGTGAAAAACAATTACACCAAACCAAGATCTGAGTTTTATATTCCACTTGTCGTAAACGATTTGTTGGTCAGTAAACAAGCTGCAGTAGAAGTGCTGCCTTCATCCGCTCAGTGGTACGGCGTAACCTATCAAGAAGATAAAGCTTCCGTCCAATCGGCATTAAGCAAACTCCATAAAGCGAATGTCTATCCAACTCCCTTGTGGTAATATACTTTTTTGCTTTTCGCAAAATGCATCCTAGTTGCAACTCAACGAATTGACAACAGCTATTAAATCGAGAAGGCCCTACAACATTATGCTGTAGGGCCTTCAATATCTCTAAGTAGCGTTTAAACGCTCCTCATTATTTCAGTATCGTAATATCGCCTTGGTAGATTACTCGCAATCCATCAATAAACTCTATTTCCGTTAGGTAAACATAAACACCAGGGTTTAGCGGTTGACCTTTGAACGTTCCATCCCAAGCAAAGCTAGGATCTTCAGGTTGGAAGTTGCTATTCGCAAAAACAACTTCACCCCATCTGTTATAGATATTCAAGTAACGAACTTCTCTTACTTCGTGATCACCATCATAGATCATGAATAGATCGTTGACACCATCCGCATTCGGTGAGAAGGCATTCGGAATGTATATCGGACGATCTTTCTTAACTTCAATAGTAATTTCTTGTCGAACACTACAACCTAATGTATCAATCAACAAGGCTTCAAATCTAGTCGTATAAAGCAAGAACGAATCAAGTTCTGGATTGAAACACTGAAGTGTATCGTTACAATCAAGTAGTTCGTATGGAGTCCAAATCAGAGTATCAACTGCTCCATCAGAAATATTCCATTGTGTATTGATCGTTCCACCTTGTCCAAGTTGAATAGCAGTTGTATCTCCGTTGTTAAGGTTTAGGAACAATTGCATTTCTTCTGGTTCCTCAATTAAAATGTCCGTCTCGAAAGTACAACCTTCAGCATCTTGAACAGTAACCGTATAGTTGCCTCCTGTTAGGAATGCAAACTGCGGGAAGTTGACAAAATTCTCACCATCAATAGAGTAGATGTAAGGTTCAGTTCCACCCATTACCGTATCAATTAAAAGGAATCCATCATTATCACCAAAACAAGTTGGGTTGGTAATCTGAGCATTCAAATCAAAAGGTGCATTTATGTCAATATCAATAAGTACTTCATCTGTGTCCGCACAACCTATAGCATTGAATGCAGTAAAGGAATAAAGACCAGGTTCAGTAACGGTCAAATCAGTCGAACTTGAAAGTACAGCACCACTTGCATCAGTCCATTCAAATGAACTAGCACCAGTACTTGATCCAGTCAAACTCAATGATTCATCTGAGCAACCAAATGTTTGCGTCTCTCCAGCTTCCGCTATTGGAGCACTTGGATCTTCTGTTACAAAAACGGTATCTGAGTTTACACAATCATTATCTAAATCTGTAATGGTCAATATGAACATCCCAGGTGCTTGAGCAGTTGCAGTTACTTGATCAGTAGGCCCGCTAATGCCACCGGCAGGTAGAGAAGTCCATTCATAAACTAATGTACCCGTCGTTTGTGATCCTGTACCATCTAATGTTAAAGATGCTGTCGCACAATTCAATTCTTGATCGTCACCAGCTTCAACTATTGGGAAAGCAATCAAATCTTCTACAAGTTGTGTCGTACTAGCGGTACATCCATTTAATAGGTCTACAACATTTAGCACATACAATCCTCCTTCAGTTCCTTCAATAGAAATATCTGTTGAAATAGTTCCGTCAGGTAGTTCCCACTCAATAGTGGTGTTAGGCCCAGTCTGTGCGGTTAGTAGCGCAACGCTTCCACAACTTAAGGTACCATCCACTATAATTGCAGCAGTAGGATCAACTTGATTAATTGTGATTTCTACATCGTCAGTTGCAGTACATCCTAAAGCGTTTGTAACGGTCAAGGTATAAATACCATCCATGTTTACAACTGGGTTGTAAGTATCCGCTCCTGATACAATTCCAACTCCTGTAGATGAAGTCCATGATGGCGTATCTGTTCCACTACCGCTCAAAGTAACTTCATTAAAGAAACAAGTAATCTCATCATTAGCTCCTGCCTCAGCCGTCGGGAAGGAAGCATCAGCCATCACAACCAATTGATCTGTAGCAGTACATCCGTTCACATCTGTTACCGTCAAGATATAAGTACCAGCTCCACTTACGACCGGAGTATAAGTATCAGCACCAGAATCAATCGATGGTCCAGTCCACATTGGCGCACCAGAACCACTACCTGCTAGGGTAGCTGTTGGGCCAGTAACACAGTTTAGTAATTCATCACCACCTGCTTCAACAGTAGGTTGATCAAATACATTGATGGGGATTGAAGTTGAAGTTATACAGTTACCCATTTCATATTCATAAGTGAAAGTCAAAATATTTGCTCCACTAATTACAGATGGATCATTCGGATCAAAGATTCCGAGATCAGCATCAATGATTCCGTTTCCACTCCAAGTACCGACTCCGTCTGCAGAGCCACCAGTAATCACAACGTTGAGATCAACAGTTGGACTTGGTGTAGTTGCTAAACAAATATCTGATTCAGGATCAATGTCTAAAGAAACTGGAGGACAGTCAGCTGCTTCACAAGAAGCATCCGCTTCACTATTTCCACAAGGGCCTGTTCCAATCGCAACAACCGTAATGTTAACAACATCACCAGTGTTCAATCCAGTTTCCTCATAAGAGGTACCAGGTTGTGGAATGTTATTTACAAGGTATCCAGTAGCACCAATCACCGGGTCCCAGTTAAAGGTAACTGAAGTCTGAGTCGTTGTACAAGTAATATTTGGAATAGCTAGTGGCGCATCAATTTGAGTCGATTGTGTTTCCATTGGAGAAGAACAACCGTTGTCCGTCACAACAAGTGAAACGTTTTGGTTACCGGTTCCAGGGAATACAATCATATAGTTTTCTTGACCTAAGTCAGAAATAATAACTGCTCCGTTAAAGTTCCAATCGTAAGTAGCTGTTCCAGAGAAACCACCTTCGTAAGTCACCATGATAGTGTCGCCACTACAAGCAGGTGATTCTAAACTGAAGTTAGGCGATGGAACGGCATTTACAGTAATGTCAATTGTTTCTGTCGTAACACAAGGAGCTTCTGTGTAAGTATATGTAATGGTATAAACACCCGGTATGACACCTGCTCCGTTTGGATCAAATACACCAGATGCATCTACGCCAGTACCACTCCAAGTTCCTGTTCCTCCTGCACCACCAGTTACTGTTGCTACTAGTTGAACAGTACCTGCACTAGGTTCTTGACAAATGTCCGCAACTGGATCAATGGCGATGTCAACAGGTGGGCAGTTTTCAGCGGTACAATCCGCAGTCGCCATACTATTACCACAAGCTCCATTTCCAAGAGCAACTACAGTAATCGTTACAACATCACCAGTATTCAATCCAGTTTCCTCGTAAGAGGTACCTGGTTGAGGAACGTTATTTACAAGATATCCGGTAGCTCCAACAACTGGATCCCAAGTGAATTCTACAGAAGTCGTAGTAGAGCTACAAGTAATCGATGGAGTTGCTAATGGCTCGTCAACTTGGATGCTTTCTACAGTTTCCTGAGAAGTACATCCGTTGTCTGTTACCGACAAGCTGATGTTTTGAGCACCAGCTCCAACATATTCAATCATATAATTTTCTTGTCCTAAATCAGTAATGATGGTCCCTGTTCCGAAATCCCAAACATAGGTTGCAGTTCCAGAGAAAGTACCAGCATAACTTACCATTATAGTATCACCTGCACATGCTGGTGTTTCCACTGTAAATGCAGAAGAAGGAACACTATTTACAATAATGTCAATACTTTGAGGATAGTTACATGGTGGTTCTGAGTAAGTGTAAGTGATTACGTTTACGCCAGGAGAAACACCCACTGCGTTCACATCAAAGATACCAAGATCAGCATCGATGATACCAGGTCCATCCCAGAATCCTGTTCCACCATTTCCACCAACAACTGTAGCAGACAATGTAATGGTTGCGGCACCAGCTTCTTGACAAACATCAGCTACTGGGTCAATCATAATATCAACCTGAGGACAATCTTCGGCAGTACACATGGCTGTTGCCATACTGTTACCACAAGCACCTGTTCCAATGGCAACTACAGTAATCGTTACTTCGTCACCCGTATTCAATCCTGTTTCAGAATAAGTTGTTCCACCTTGTGGAATATCATTTACGGTGTAACCATTTGCTCCCGGAATTGGATCCCAAGAAAATTCAACTGAAGTTGTTGTAGATACACAGCTGATAACTGGGTTAGGAAGTGGCGCATCGACTTGTACTGTTTCTGTTGTAATTTCAGAAGCACAAGCATTTGCAGTTACTTGCAATGTGATGTTTTGAGCACCACCAGCAGCAAATTGTATTTCATAATTTTCTTGACCAAGATCAGTAACAATAGTTCCTGTTCCAAAGTCCCAAGCATAAGTTGAAGTTGCAGAGAAAACACCGTCATAACTAACCATTAATGTATCACCTGCACAAACTGGTGATTCAACAGTAAACGCTGAACTCGGTTGCTCGTTTATAATGATGTCAATTGTTTCACTGTAAGGACAAGTACCTTCATCGTAGAAGTAAGTGATGGTATTTACACCAGGTACAACAGTTGCAGCTAATGGATTAAAAAGGCCAGTCGTAGCATCTTCAATTCCGTTACCTTGCCATTGACCTGTTCCGTTTCCTGCGCCACCCATTGTAACTGCAATCAGGTTGAAAGCAGCAGCATTTTGATCTAAACAAATATCAGCAACTGGATCAATTGTGATGGTGACTGTAGGACAATCATCAGCCGTACAAGTTGCACTTGATTGACTGTTTCCACAAGCTCCATTACCAACTGCAACAACAGTAATGGTAATCATGTCGCCAGCATTTAGTCCAGTAACTTCGTAAGTTGTTTCTGCTTGCGGTATACCATCAACTAAATATTCAATCGCACCAGGAATGGCATCCCAGCTAAATGTAATAAAGTCGGTTCCGCTTGTACAAGTAATGTCTGGAGTTGCAAGTGCTGCATCAACTTGAATACTCTGAGTGTTCAAAGTAGATGCACAGTTACTAGCTGATACAACTGTCAGCGAAACGTTTTCAGCTCCACCGGCAGGGAAGTGAACTTCATATGGACCAGCTCCAGTACCATCTACATAATCCGCATTACCAAAGTCCCAAGTATAAGTTGCTAGGGCATCCGCATTACCAGTGTAGTTGATTGTAATTGTATCGTTTTCACAAATTGGAGAAGGGAAGGAGAAGTCAGCAGTTGGTTGTTGGTTGACAACAATATCAACTGTTGTGTTACCACTACAAGTTCCTTCTGCGTAAGTGTAAGTAATTACGTTGGTACCCAAAATAACTGAAGGATCATTCGGATCGAATTCACCAGTAGTTGTATTGATGATTCCGTTACCTGACCAAGTACCAATTCCTCCACCAGCTCCACCAGTGGCAGTAGCTGAGAGTATTATTGAACTTGCATTTTGATCCAAGCAAATTTCATTGACAGGATCAATCATGATATCGAAGGTTGGACAGTCTTCTGCAGTACAAGTTGCCGTCGTAATTGTGTTTCCACAAGCACCAGGATTAACAGCAGTAACTTCAATAGTTATAGACTGACCAGCAGTCAAACCGTCTTCAGTATAAGTCAGTTCTGTTTGAGCAACACCATCTACTAAATATTCTGTTACACCAGGAATGGCATCCCAGCTAAATGTAATAGAAGAAGTAGTCGTCGCACAGTTGATAGCTGGAGCCGCAATAGGTGCTTCAACAGTTACTGTTTGTGTTTCTTGAGTTGAAATACAACCGTTTTCTTCTACAGTAAGAGAAATAGTATAAGTACCAGCAGTTGCCCACTCAATTGAGTAAGGACCAGGGCCAGTAGCACCAGTGTTATCTACACCACCATTAAAGTTCCAATTGTAAGTGGCACCTGCTCCAGCAGAACCTGTATAACTTACTAAAGAAGCAGCATCACTACAGATCGGTGAGTCTACAGTAAAGGTAGAAGTAGGAAATGCATTGATTGTAATATCAAAACATGCAGGAGCACTTGATCCACAATCATTATCGGCAGTTACACAAACTTGGCCTGAAGTTGCAGTACCAAAGTCAACATCAATTGAAGTAGAACCTTGTCCGTTATCAATTGTTGCGCCTGCAGGAACAGTCCATGTATAACCGGTTGCTCCAGCTACAGCAACAATAGAGTACTGTCCGCTTTCTGCTTCACAAACGGCATCATCAGCAGGAGGTGTAGGAGCAACAGGTACTTGATCGATTGTTACATCAAAACAAGCTTGTGGACTATCTCCACAGTTATTTCCTGCAGTCACACAAACCTCACCAGAAGTAGCAGTTCCCCAATCAATATCAATTGAAGTAGAACCTTGTCCACCTGTGATAGTAGCATTAGCAGGAACTGTCCATGTATAAGTGGTCGCACCAGGTACGTCACCTATTGTATAAGTATCGTTAGAAAGACCTTCACAAATGGTCGCATCTGTTGGAGGTACCGGAGCTTGTGGAGCAACATCGATTGTTACATCAAAACAAGCTTGAGGACCATCGCCACAGTTGTTACTCGTTGTTACACAAACTTCACCAGAAGTAGCCGTTCCCCAATCAATCTCGATTGAAGTAGAACCTTGTCCACTTGTGATGGTCGCATCAGCAGGTACTGTCCAATCATAGTTAGTGGCAGTGGCTACATCAGCAACAGTGTAAGTATCGTTAGAAAGACCTTCGCAAATAGTCGCATCGGCTGGAGGAGTAGCAGCAGTAGGAACATCTTCTACTGTGATATCAAAACAAACTTGTGGACTCATACCACAGTTGTTGTCAGCTGATACACAGATTTGTCCATCTACAGCAGCGTTACTCCAATCAATATCAATAGAAGTTGTTCCTTGTCCATCGGTAATTGATGCACTTCCAGGAACAGTCCAAGTATAAGAGGTCGCATCGGCAACATCAGCTATCGAGTACGAGTCATCTTGAAGACCAGCACAGATAGTCGCATCAGCTGGTGGAGTAGGAGCAACAGGTATTTCGTCAATGGTAATATCGAAACAAGAAGGATCACTTGATCCACAGCTGTTGTCTGCAGTTACACAGATTTCACCAGATGTAGCAGTTCCCCAATCAACGTTTATTGAAGTACCACCTTGTCCTGAAAGGATAGTAGCACCAGCAGGAATCGTCCAAGTATAAGCAGTTGCATTGGCAACAGGAGCAATGGCATAGTTAGAGTTTGGAGTACCCGCACAAACGTTTTCGTCATTAGGTGCATTTGGTTCTCCAGGTATATCTCCAATGTTGACATCGAAACATGCAGGAGCGCTATTGCCACAGTTATTATCAGCAGTAATACAAACTTCGCCAGTTGTAGCCGTTCCCCAGTTGATTTCAAGAGACGTAGTTCCCTGTCCTGATACTATTGTAGCACCAGCAGGAATTGTCCAGGTATAAGCAGTTGCACCAGCTACAGGAGTGATCGTATAAGTATCACTTGCAAGACCAGCACAAATAGTAGCATCAGCTGGAGCTACTGGGCTTGCAGGAATTTCATCTATGGTTATATTGTAGCAAGCTTGTGCGCTTGAAGCACAATCGTTATTTGCAGTTACACAAACCTGACCAGAAGTAGCCGTTCCCCAGTTAATAGAAATAGCAGCTGAACCTTGTCCTGATGCAATTGTAGCACCAGCAGGAACTGTCCAAGTATATGAGGTTGCACCAGGTACTGCAGTTACTGAGTAAGGATCATTCATAGTTCCACTACAAACAGTTGCGTCACCAGGAGCTTGAGGAACATCAGGAATTACATTCACTGTAACGTTGAAACAAGCTTGAGCACTTGAACCACAAGTATTATCAGCAGTTACACAAATTTGCCCAGATGTAGCCGTTCCCCAGTTTACAGTAATGGAAGTTGTTCCAGTGCCAGCAGTAATCGTTGCGCCAGCAGGAACGGTCCAAGTATAGCCTGTTGCTGTAGGAACAGCAGCAATCGTATAAATTACATTCATTTCACCCGAACAAACAATATCATCAGCAGGTGTAATTGGCTCTGTAGGAATTGTTCCGATGGTAACATTTGAACAAGTTTGAGGACTTGATCCGCAATCGTTATTTGCAGTTACACAAATTTGACCTGAAGTAGCCGTTCCCCAATCAACCGTAATTGAAGTTGTACCTTGACCAGCAGTAATCGTTCCACCAGCAGGAATGGTCCAAGTATAACTTGTTGCAGTTGCTACTGGAGCAATCGTATAAATTTGACCTGTTGCACCAGCACAAATTGTTGCATCACCAGAAGCAACAGGTGCAGCAGGTACATCATTAATTGTTACGTCAAAACAAGCTGCAGTACTTGAGCCACAGGTGTTGTTGGCAGTTACACAAACTTGGCCACTCGTAGCAGTGCCCCAGTTTACAGTAATAGATTCTGTACCCTGACCAGCGGCAATTGAAGCGCCAGCAGGAACTGTCCATGTATAACCAGTTGCGGAAGGAACAGATGCAATCGTATAAACTTCACCCATCGCTCCGCTACATATAGTATCATTAGCAGGAGGAGTTGGAGTTGCAGGTGGACTTGTAATCGTTACATCAAAGCAAGAAGGTAGTCCTGAACCACAATTGTTATCTGCAGTTACACAAACTTCGCCTGTGGTAACCGTTCCCCAGTTAATCGTAACAGCATTTGTGCCAGCACCACCAACGATAGTTGCACCAGCAGGAACTGTCCAAGTATATCCTGTTGCACCCATTACTGCTGTAACAGAAATAGGAGATGGAGGACCTCCACCACAAATATCTAAATCAGGTAAAGCGTCAGGCATTGCAGGAACATCTAAAACAGTAAAGTCATAGGTTGCAACGGTAGAACAAGGATTAAAGTCAGTCCAAGTATAAGTTACTTGGAAAGTTCCAGGGCCTAAAGCTGAAGGGTTAACATAACCATCGACATCAGCAACTCCACCCCATACACCAGAACCTGGACTTGGGTCACCAAATGCAAGTAGTCCTACACTGGTTTCTGTAACACAAGTTTCATCATTTGTTAGAGGAATAATTTCGGCAAACGGTTCATCAAATACAGTGATGTCAATAAATTGCTCACCAGTACAACCTGTTTGATTATCTGTAATCGTAACAGAATAAGTATCTGTATCAGGAGCAGTGACCTGAGCGTTTCCGCCACCAGTACTCCAGTCATAAGAGTAGTTACCACTACCACCGAAGGTTACTGTTGCGTCAATTAGAATTGGATAATTTGCATCATTAATACAGATCTCAGTAGCTGGATCAGCATTTATTTCTATGATTAAGTTACTGTTGGCTTGTACCATAACAGAACCAACTCCTGTACAACCAAGCGCATCTGTAACGGTTACATTATATGTCGTACCGATAGAAGGACATGCTTGCACATTTTGGCCCGAGCCTAAACCTTGATCCCATACATAAGAGATATAGTTTTCGCTACCACCAGATGCGCTTACGCTAAGGTTAGTACATTGACCTGCACATACAGGAATAACAGGATCAACAGTAACTTCTAATTCAGGATAAATTGTTACTTCATAATCTACAGGTGTACCAACACAACCTGCAAGTGTATTTGTAGGAAGAACAGTATAAATTACTGTTACTGGACCTCCAGTATTATTCGTAAGTGTTTGGTTAATACTTGAACCACTTCCTGAAGCTGCACCATATTGATTTGGAGCAGGAGGATTATCACTTGGAGTTACTGTCCAAGAGTAAGCTACATCAGGGTCTTGGTTAGATGAAAGTGGAATAAATAAACCACCACCGTCACAAACTTCAAAACTATTTGGATTCATCGTTGGTCCTTCACAACAGTTCATTACGTTGTTTTGAACTTGAGGAATATCTTGCGCACAAGTAGAAGGTCCACCGTTCCAAGATCCAGTTTCACCATCAGCAAACGTATAGATTTTTACTGAACAATCAGTGAAAGAAGGTTGATTACTACAATCTGGGAATGGTTTGGTTGTTACATCAAAACAGAATAACCATGGTCCCATCGTACAGTTACAACAGTTACCATCACCAAATGTATTATTAGGACTACCTCCCATATCTGCAAACCATCCTGGAGGAACAATAGTACCAGCCGTGGTACCTGTGTTACAACAAGCAGGCTCTGTAATATGACAAATATCAGTTGTTCCGTTACCATCACAATCATCGATGGTAAGATTTGGATTGTTATTATTATAAGTAATGTTCGTATGCCAATTCCAGTTACCACCATATAAACTAGGAGGTTCACTAGCTGCAGGGTCAAACATAGAAGGATCCCAGCAATCACCAAAAACAGGAACGATACCTTGTAGCCATTGACAATTATTTCCTGTTCCTTGAGGATCAGCTGTATAACTTTCGAGGTTAAAACAGAAAGTCACAGTTTCACCTGGTTGGTAAGGACCATTGTCAGGAGAACCTAAACTTGGAGAACCTGGAGAAACGTATAATTCTGATTCAGTTGTACAAGCACTAATGTCTGTAAAAGTAAGTACACACAAATCAAAGTTACCACCATCACCAAAACTATTACTAACCGCAATTAAGTAATTCGTGTTAGGAGAAATAGATTGGTTGACAATAGAAGCTAGTCCATTATTACCAGTGATACATCCAGAAATATCATTAAAAGCACCACAGTTACCTGTGAAAAGTTGAACAGTAGGTTGAGTGATATCATTACTGTTGACGGTTAAAGAAAGTAGACCAGCAGTTCCGTCAGATGTAAACGAATACCAAACAACTTCTTCCGTAGCCATATTACAACCTGTCAAACTAGGTTCTGGCGAAGCGCCAATGTTACAGCCAGAAACTGGATTACAGGCAGTATTCGAGGTAACCGTAATCGCTTCAGCTTGCCCACAGAAATCGTTTTCAGAACATCCCGGAGGAGGTCCATTTTCTTGAGCACAGATTTGGAAGTCACCAGCATCAGCTGCAGAAGATGCTACTTGTATATAATAGGTAGTGTTTTCTGTAAGACCATTTATAGTATAAGGAAGCCCACCTGCGTTACCACAATAGTAATCTAAGATTACAGGAGGGGAGGTACAGTTAGGAGCCAACTGTAATAAGGAAACAGCAATATCTCCACCAAATCCTTGAATATCTAGGATAAGAGAATTTTGGCCAGGACCAATAGTCGTTGAATAGTAAACTGTATTATCAAACAAGCCAGCACAAGCTGGGTCACCGTTTGCGTAATCAACTGTTGCGTTCTCGGTAGTACCTGATACACAGTTTCCATTGGAAGGAATTGTTTCATGATCACAAAGCTCATCATTGGGTGGAGGAGGGTTTGGATCGTAGTTGTCAATACATAGGTTGTAATTACCTAGTGTATTAGTAGATGAGGTAATGACTACGTAATAGTTATTACCAGCTACTAAAGCTCCAGTCAGGTTCATCGGACTGGTCATACAGGAAATCTGTGTAGCACTTGCGAAATCACAGTTTGTAGGTGAAAATTCCAAAAGTGTAATTTCCAGCGGACCCGATTGTGAATTGGAAAGGATATCAACTTCAGTTCCAGTTGCAGTGAATTGAAACCAAACATTGAGTGGATTGACTTCAGCTGTACAGGTACCGTTTAATAAATCGGTAGTTGCTCCTGTATTGTTGAAGTTATCACAACCTCCTGAAAGGTCTGTAACAGTAGTAGCACTTCCACAGTCATCGTTTGCTGGCTGAGCTAAGACACCAAAGGGTAGAGCTAGCAAGCAAAAGACTAAGACTTTTGAAATTTGTGAATAATGAAAGTAATGTAAGTAAGTTCCAACTAAGGTAAACCTATCTCTCATGATGTAGGTGAAGTTTTGGTTAAAAAATAGTTCGTTTCCTCTAAAAACAATAAAAACAGTCCACTAAAGAAGCGCCTAAAGCGTAAATTTCTCAATTTGCGTTTAATAGCTTTTTAGTTCGACGGAGGGCTTGTCAAAGAGGGTATTAGTAAGTTGAATATCCCGAAATTGTAAAATTAAGGGGATTTCTTAGATCGGAATAACAAATATAGCAATTAATACTGTTATTGTCTCTACCTTAGAAATACAATTTCAATCTTAGTTAAAATGCTAATATTTAGTCTTTGCCAAGGAAAATTTTACGAAATTTCGTTGGAATTGAGGGGCGTGAAGTTTTAATACATAGTGATAATCCATTTTGGGTATTAAACGCTGCCTTAGGTAAATAGAATTTTTGATTTATTGTTATATATTTTGAAATAAAAGCCATTTTTATTGTTTGTAACTATCTTAAAACCAGATGAATACGTCGATATAGTTTGCGATTTGTTCGAAAAAAGAGGAAATCCTGAAGACGCGCAGTGGCAAATCAAATATATGCGCTTTCAATTTGACTTTTTTGGCCTAAAAGCACCGGTATGGTTGCCACTAACGAAGGAATTGTTCAAAGAGCAGGGTGTCTTCGAAAAAGAGGAATTGAAGTCTTTTGTTCGCCTTTGTCTAGAAAAAGAGTATCGAGAAGTCCATTACTTTGCCATAGAGATGGTCCAATCCCAATTATCAACTCAAAATGAGGACTTTATCTATTTTTTAGAGGAGCTGATTATTACCAAATCATGGTGGGATACTGTCGATTGGATTGTAAAACTTGTGGGATGGCACTTTGAGCGATTTCCTGAATTAATTGACCAAATCGTCTGGAATTGGGCAAAATCTGATAATATTTGGTTGGTTCGGTCGGCCATTTTATTTCAATTGAAGTATAAAGAGCGAACAAATTCCAAATTATTGTTTGAGTTAATCAGCTTTCAAACATCCAGCAAGGAATTCTTTATTCAAAAAGGCGCAGGTTGGGCTTTACGAGAATATTCCAAAACAAATCCTGAGGCGGTTATTCAATTTATTTCTGAAAATGATTTACCTTCATTGACCCAAAGAGAGGGCTTGAAATGGCTCCGTAAAAAAGGAGTGATTTAGGCTTTTAGTAATTGTAATAAAGTTTAACCGTCAAATTAGTCAACTATGAAAAAGATGAATGTTGCCATTATAACTGGAGGTAACGTAGCGGAAAGAGGAATTTCTCTCAAAAGTGGTGCAACGGTATTTAAGCACCTTGATGATGCTAAGTACAATAAGTATTTGGTGGAGTTGAGAGGAAAGGATTTCATTGAATTGGAAAGTGAGCAGATTGTAGATAAAAACGACTTTTCAATAACGATTGATAATCAAAAGCTGACATTTGATTTGGCCTTTCTGATGTTGCATGGTCATCCAGCTGAAGATGGTTGTTTGCAAGGTTACTTCGAAATCATTGGTTTACCTTATACTGGTTGTGATCATTTTGTAAGCGCGCTTACTTTTAATAAACAAGCTTGTAAAGATTTTCTTAGGCATTTCGATATCCCGATGGCGGGGTCCGTCTTGATTCAAAAAGGGATGGAAGTTGATCTACCAGCAATCGAAGCATTAGGTCTACCTATTTTTGTAAAACCAAACAAGAATGGAAGTAGTTATGGTGTGACAAAGGTTAATGCTCTAAATGAGTTGGATGAAGCCATTGAACGCTCATTTCAGTTTGACACAGAGGTTATTATTGAACAATATTTGGAAGGTACTGAATACTCAAATGGAGTTGTTCGAAAAGACGGAGAAATCGTAGTGCTACCCGTAACAGAAATTATCTCAGAGACAGAATTCTTTGACTATGAGGCAAAGTATGAAAATAAAAGCCAGGAAATTACTCCTGCAAATCTCTCAGAATCACTTAAGACAGATTGCCAAACCTTATCTTATAAGCTTTACGATGTTTTAGGTTGTAGCGGAATGAGTCGCTTTGACTACATTTTGGTAAATGGTTTATTTTATTTTTTAGAGGCAAATACGATACCTGGAATGTCAGAACAAAGCATCATCCCACAGCAAGCAAAAGCCCATGGTTGGTCACTTTCTACCTTTTTAGATGCTATTGTTGACCAAGCAATAAGTACTCCTACAAAAACAGCAGTGGGTTAATATTTTAACATAAAAGAAGTAACCTTTATTTATTTGGGAAGTATAGTCTAATGACTTAAACATTGGAACAACAAATTACTACCTCGAATGACACCCCTAGCTAAGTGCTTTACATGCATGATGCCTAAAAAGCTACGCAAACTAAATTTTTCTAACCGAAAAGCCAAAACGCTTACGGCATTACATATTATTTTTCTTCTCTTTTCTACTATTTATATATTCCTTTCTCAATCAGTTACAGAACCATCAGCTATTCCAGTTTTTCTCCCTCTGTTGGGCACGCTTGCTTTAGTTATTTTATTTAAAAAAGTAGGGAACCTATCTTTATCAGGAAATCTAGCTTGTTTTTTGTATTTTGGAATATTAAGTACGGCTGCTTATTCAAGTGGGGGACTTTATTCTGATGATTTAGTTTGGGCTAGTATAACTCCTGTTTTTGCTTTTTTAGTCATCAATAAGCGAATGGGATTTTTCTGGTTATTTGCTTTTTGTATTTGCACAGGTGTTTACTATTATTTGGAAATTAATTCCCTAATTTCATTTAGAGAAAAAACAGAATTATTCGAACCGATTTACTTTTTTATATCTTGGATATTACTCGTCTCAGTTCTTAGTGGAGTTGTCTATGTTTACACACAAAATGAAACAGAGATGGTCCAATCACTTTTGAAAAATAAAAAGGAATTGATTAAACAGGGGGAAGAACTTCGTAAACAAACTGAAATCCTCAGGCAAAAAGAACAACAACTATTAAAGTTAAATGCGAATTTAGAACATTATGCTCACGCAATTTCACATGACCTTCGAGAACCGCTTCGAACAGTGAAATCTTACACACAATTACTTAATCGAAGTTTGGGAAATAAATTAGGAGATAAGGATGGACTTTATATGGATTTCGTTTTATCTGGAACAGATCGGATGGTCCATTTATTAGAAGACCTACTTGAGTTTTCTCGAATTAGTGAAGTGAATCATGAATTTGTTCCAGTTAATTTGAATGATGTGGTACTGTTGGTTGTCAATAATTTAAATCGGAAAGTTCGTGAAAGTGGCGCCTCAATAACAGTTGAAGAAAATTTACCTTTAGTCAAGGGCACTCAGTCTTTATTAGTGATCGTAATTCAAAATTTAGTTGCTAATGCTATTAAATTTAGACATGTCAATAGAGAACCAAAGGTTAATATTTATCATAAAAAAGAAGCAGACCGAGTTGTGATTTGTGTGGAGGATAATGGAATAGGAGTAGCTGCAGATTATAAGGAAAAAGTTTTCGAACTTTTCAATCGATTGCATACGCGAGAAAAGTATGATGGCTCAGGAATTGGTCTTACTACCTGTGGTAAAATTATCAATAGTTTAGGAGGTGAAATTTGGTTGGAATCAGAATTAGGGGAGGGGACAACCTTTATGTTTTCTGTACCAAATACGATTGAAGAAACGGTTAATGCAAATTACGAAAATGCAGTGTTTTAATTTTCAGCTGCTCAAAACAAGACATTCAAAAATGCTTGTTCTGAGCAGTCAAAAATAAGGTTTTCTGCTGTAATCACTATTTATTTCATTGAAGTCAACACCGGTTTAGAAATTTCCTTCAATACATCTTTAATCTCATCAGAAGATGGTCTCGGTGCCTTCGCATTCATAATGTTACCCTCTTTGTCAATTAAAAT
This sequence comes from uncultured Saprospiraceae bacterium, assembly GCA_937959375.1. Lineage (GTDB taxonomy): Bacteria > Bacteroidota > Bacteroidia > Chitinophagales > Saprospiraceae > CALGLS01. The sequence goes on along the minus strand of CALGLS010000253.1, from coordinate 1,465 downwards.
AAATCGTGGAATTCCATTGATCAAATAATCTTTACAAATACTTGAACTCCAGGCTTCATCTCCAATTAATTGCACACCTTGCATCTCTTTTTCCTCCACCATTTTAGCCCAAGCTTCCTTATCTTCATCGATAGATACACTTGCAAAAACAATGTTCTCATTGCCGTGATATCTTTCTTGCAATTTTTCTAAATGTGGTAACTCTCTCATACACGGTCCACACCAAGTTGCCCATACATCAATATAAACATGCTTACCGCGAAAATCTTTTAGCGCAATCATTTTTCCTTCAATATCTGCGTACTCAAAATCGGGAGCTACTTTTCCTTTTGCTAGCACAGCCCACTTATCCCAAATCTCTTGCAATTCACTATTTTGCTTAGCATCATTTGAAGTTGTTTTGAAATTTTCAAAGATGGATTCAATACCGTCAGTACCGACATATGAAATCTGACTTTTTAATGCATCAAAAGTAAGAAAACGCTTGACTGCTGGGTTTTGCGCATGATTTTCAAAAGCCGACATTTGCGCTTTTAACCAACCAGATGTCTCATCATCTTTCAACACCTTGTCCTCTTCCATGATCTTATTTGCAAGTCCATCGTAATGATCAACAATAAAACTTTTGTAAGTAGAAGACGAAAGCAAATCTGCATTATCCAAATCAAGTTCTTTTTTGAAATCATTGTAGGTATCACTCACGTTGAACGTTTTATCTTTTGCATAGTATTGGTGGTACTCTTGATATCTGTTGCGGTGACCTGCCCAGTCATAAAGTAAGCGCGCTTTTTGGTTAGCAACAAAATGCTTATTTGCTTTTGGATTTTCTTTTTGAAATTCAGCCAATTGACTTTCAAGCTTAGCACGAATGTTAGCTGTTTTTTCAACGAAAGTTGCCTCATCACTTTTGTACAATTCTGTAAAGTCACCTGTCTCAGTTTCATTTAGTAAATAGCTTTTCGCTAAATAATTATTCACCGCAGCTCCTGTTCCTTCAAAAGAAAGACTTTCGTCAAATTCTTCTCCATTTAACGTCATCGAAATATTATCACCCGGTTCAAGATATATTTTCGAAGATTCACTTCCGTGTTTGAAGTTGTATTCTCCAGCTTCCTTCAAATCAATGGTCATTGTAAATTTGCCATCAGTCAAAGTAGCTTCAGATTTGTCCTTACCTATTGTTAACCGTACTTTTTCTGCTTTTGGAGATGTAATGGTTCCCGATAAAGTTGCAGTAGAAATGATGGCTGTTTCTTCTTGTGTACCGCAAGCAAAAATAAAAAGGGTAGCAAGTAAGACTAAGAATTTCTTCATAATTGGATGATTTAGAGCATGTTTAAATTTAGTTTCCTATGAAAATCAAGAGTTTATGGTTCTCGCTAACAATTTTTTAATGAGTTTAGCGAGCTAACTGAATTCTAAAATTGGACGCGAGGTTCATAAAACATTGATTTGCAATTAAATG
>CALGLS010000252.1 GCA_937959375.1 uncultured Saprospiraceae bacterium | reverse complement strand
CAACTTGGGACTTACCAAATTATCATCCTACTTTGATGAGCAGCATCTTTTTAGTGCTTACGATGTCAATCGATGGAAGCCCGATCCGTTTTTGTATTTGCATGCAGCGAAAATAATGGGTGTTGCTCCTGAGCATTGCGTGGTGGTGGAAGACAGTGTACATGGTGCGCAGGCTGGTGTAGCTGCTGGTATGCGAGTATTGGGCTATTCGCCGCATAATGATGGTACTGGATTGAAAGCTGAGGGAGCGCAGGTTTTTGATTCTATGTCTGATTTGATTCGTTTAATTCATAATTGATCGAAATATCGTTTTAACTGATTTGTAAACTTGCTCTCTAGACGTATTTCCTTGACAAGACTAACAGGATTATTCTACTACGTTCAGTACAACATTTTCAGGATTTCTCTTTTTTCAAAGTCGATTTAAAAACAAAATCAGACAACACTCCGCCACAGTAAATATCGAGTAGTTCTTTTCATTAAAAATTAAAATTCGACTCTTATCCGGATAAGATATATCACCTCTGCTATTCATCTTTTTTAAGAATAAATAGCAAGTTTTTCCTCCTTAATTTTTCCGAATTAGAAGAACTCAACATGGGCATAACAATATCCTTTTTTTAAACCGCTAAAAATCAGTATCTTAAGGTGTTTAAAACCCCATTATGAATAACATTTTTAAACCTTTTTCATAAACACTCTCTGCCTATAACTAGTAATTTTAGCTTAATTATTGCAAGTCAGTCATTAGTTTGCCAAAGGCTTAACAAAATAACAAAGCGACACAAAAGATATTAAATTTAAGAAAGATGAGAAATAAGTATTCAATACTATATTGTTTGATCCTAGTCATTACTAGTCTGAGCATGAATGGCGCAATTGCATCTAACAATCAAGCCCCATCTTCTAGTATTTTTGATGAACTCAGTTATACTGAAACGCTTGATCTTACACTTGAGGTGGATATGTCTGCGCTAACTGGTGACCTGCGCAGCACTGCTAAACATAAGGCTAAGTTGTCATTTATTGACAAAAACGGACTACAGCAAACATGGAACACCAAAGTCAACCTTCGTGGCAAATTCCGCAGAATGAATTGCAATGAAATACCTCCGATCAAAATTAATTTCAAAAAGGGTGACTTGAGAGATGCAGGTTTACTCGAGTTTGACGATATGAAGTTAGTGACACAATGCATCAAAAATGAAGATCTAGCAAGTGAACTTGTCTTAAAAGAGTATCTGGCTTATAAACTTTACAATCAACTAACAGATGAAAGTTTTAGAGTTCAACTACTCAACATCACTTACGTTGATACACGAACGAGAACATCAAAAACACAAAGTGCTTTCCTGATTGAAGATACCGCTGAGATGAGAGCTCGTATTAACGCAAAAAAGTGTAAAGATAAAATTGGAATTTCTGCAGACAAATTTAACCGAGAACAACTCCGCACAGTTGCACTCTTTCAGTACATGATTGGAAACTTGGATTGGAATATTAATACTTCACAGAATCTAAAAATGATTGGTAAGGACGATAAAATATTGGCCATTCCTTACGACTTTGATTTCTCTGGATTGGTAGATGCTCCTTATGCTATTTTGAATTCTAATGTTGGACAAACTCGAACAAGGCAAAGAATTTACTTAGGTATTGAAAAAGATCAAGAAAGCCTAGAGTCAGAAATAATTTTATACAAAAAGGAAAAAAAGGCATTAATCAAATGCATTAAAAATTTTGATCGACTAAGTAGTAGCTCACGCAAAGATATTTTGAATTACATCAAATCATTTTACAAAAGAATAGATAAAATACAATTTCAAAAACAAGCTAAGATTAGTTCTGCAGCAGTTAAATAACTCGTTTGATCTCCAGATTAAATCATGGTAACACCCGAAACTAAAATAAAACCGAAGGCGAAAGAGAAGAAGAAAACTTTCCCTAAAGACACGATCAATGTAATTCGTACGACCTTGCGAAACAATATTGAGTTGACGGGGATTGCAGATAATAAAGCGAGTGTTTTATTGAGTCTGAATGCGATCATGTTGACCTTTGCCATTCCATTGGTTCCGGCATACAGCGGTCAAATAATCGAAACTAAATTATTCATTCCGCTTATCTTGCTCGCTATTACTTGCGTACTCACCATATTCTATGCTGCTAGAGTTTTGAAACCATCTAATTTCAATCAACCTAGGGATGCCACCAATCCTACTATTTCTTCTAGTCCATTTTTCTTTGGCAATTTTTATAAAATGAATCCAAACGATTACTACAACAGATTACTAGAGGGCTTACAAAATCCAGACACCGTCAATGCTCACCTTGCTCAGGATTTGTATTACACGGGAAAGAGATTAGGACATAAAATGGCTTGGATCAGACTGGCTTTCAATATTTTCACTGGAGGTATATTCCTATCCATCCTCACAACGATTATACTACTTATTTCTGACAGATAAGTTTAGAGTATTCCTTTTTACTTTATCAATCGAACTTTCTAGACTGGAAATAATGAAAGGTCATCGCAAGAAAAGACAAGAACAATCCAAGAAATTCTCGCGTTGATTCGACATAAGGAACTTCTGCTTTCATCTCATCAATAATCGAAGGCATCCCCATATTGATCCAATCTATAAAATCCGGTAAAAGCAAAGCCATCCATCCGAGCATCAATATGATCGATAACACTATAATTCCCTTATTGTAATCACCTCGAAATCCAAAAAAAGAAGTAAGTGCTACAAAAAGATACATAATAATCCAACGCCATCCATCCAAGTCGTTGTACTGCGCTAGCGCAAACAATGCAAAGACAAGCATCAATAATAAATTCAGTATTCTCATTAGTCCTTTAATTATTAGAAGTTGTTCAAAAGATTTAACGCAAGTAACAAATAAGTTTGCTAAAATTCAATTCGATAAGACAAATTAGGGATCATTCCTAATTGGTATTTTTGAACAACAGCTGATTGCTGCACATCATAATAACTATAGGCTTCGTTTTGTGCATTGGTCAGGTTTTGAAAATCTAAGGCCACCATACTATTGTATTTTTTCTTGTTATTCTTATAATAAATTCGAAAGTCGATTTTGAAAAAATCTTTTTGCTTTAAACTAAAAGCTTCCGAATCAACATATACTGTAGAGCCTGCAGCAGTTGACAAATCAGTATCAATTGGCGTATCTCTAAAACCTCCTAGATAAACAACTCGCGCATTCACACCCAAGATTCTATGCCTTTCTTTTTTAGTTGTCCACTTGAATTCTTTACCACCAGTCACATTAAAAATATAATTACCATTAAAGCGCGTATCTCGTTTTATGCCGTCGCTTCCTTTGTATTTTGATTCGTAATAAGTTCCGTTTACTGAAAAGAAATAATCATCTGCAATAAATCGCTGTATGGATAATTCTAGTCCATAATTTTGTCCCGTCCCATCATTCACCAAAATATCTGTTACAAAACCTTCTTGTAAATTTAAAGCAGAAAACGAGTTAGACGATTGTCTATTGATTGGTACATTATAAAGTTGCTGAAAATAGGCCTCTGCTTTTATTTGTGTCTGTTGATTGAGTTGGTGGCTATAAGCCAAAACAGCATGTTGTGCTTTTGTAAAATCTAAATCTTCATTTCTAGTAGCGCTATTTGTATTTGCAAAGTAGAGTTGTGGAGAATGCAATTTAGAATGCAATCCATAAGCAAGGCTCATTGTATTCTTAGCATCCAATTTATATCTAAGAGAAAAACGAGGTTCAAAAGACTGGCTATTATTGAAGGTAAATGCAGCATAGTGCAGACCCAAATTCATTTCCAAATTTGCAATCGGCAACAAAGTCCACTGAACATAAGGTTCGATTAATAATCCATCACCGCGTCCTTCATTTTTTACGAATCCATTATCAACAGAACGCTGATCGAACAATTGCTGCATCGCAGACAAACCTAACTTTAAGCGTTGCTTTTCATTTAACTTGTAACTTAAAGATGTGTTTAGTGCCAACTTTCGGTTAAACACAGAATCGAATTCTGTCAACTCAGGGCTTAGATTTTCATCCAATAATTTTCCTTCTCGTTTACTTTCTATTGCTGATGCGATTGCTGCTGTTTTCCAGATTCCGCTTTTGCCAACAGGCATACTATAGGTCGCACCGATCGCTCCCATCTTTGACTCAAAGTCAATATCGAATTGATCTTTTTGAAATTCCCAAAGTGCGGTATCTCGTTCTGTTTCAAAATTATTATTACTCACACCAGCCATTCCAAAAACCTTTAGCATGCCTCCATTCTTGGTTGGAGCAGAAACATTAAAAGCTAAATCTTGAAAGGCAATTGATTCACCTCCAAAGTCAACACCAAATCCCGAGGTCAATAAACCAACGAAGGAATAACGATAATTGACCAAATAAGAAATATTTCTTTTTTTAGAAAGCGGACCCTCTGCTGATAAATCAAAACCGATTAATCCAGCTTGAATCGTAAATTCATGTTTTTCATCATTACCATTCCGGAAACGCATATCCATTATTCCAGAAAGGGCATTACCATAATTAGCAGGAAAAGCACCTGTGAAAAAATTAGAGGTTCCCAACATTTGAGCACTAAGAATATTTACACCGCCACCGCTTTGAGCAACGCGATCACTAAAGGTTCCTGCATTACTCAGATGATTTGGGTTAACTATTTCTGCGCCCTCCAATCGCCATGCCATACTGCTAGGAGAGTTGCCTCGAATGACCATACTGTTGGCCTGATCGTTATCATTCACAACGCCGGGGTAAGTCATGGCAACCCGTGCCGGATCTGAAAATGTAGCTGGAAAACGTAGACTTTCTTCCACTGTTATTGTTTGAACACTAACTGGAGAAAGAGACGAACCTCTTGCTCCTGCGGCGACTACCGTTATCGCATCTAAGTCTGAACTTGTTGGGTTCAGCTCAAGGTTTAGAATCAACTCCTTACCCGATTCCAATAAAACCTCTGGTATCAATGCCGTTTCATATCCTAGGAAACTCACTTCTAACTGATAACGCCCTACAGGGACTTCACTTAATTGATATTTGCCTGCATCATCTGTCGTTATGCCTCGCAATGGTTCCGTGCCAGGCAAGCAGATATAAGCACCTATCAGAGCAGTTCCGTTGCTAGCATCTATTACTTTTCCACGTATATTTTGGACTGGGATTTGGCTAAAAAGTCCCGTAGTTATTAAGATTAGTAGTAGGGTAGTAAAAGTTTTCCACATTGTTATCCACATTATTGTTAGTAAGTTTTGAAGGAAGAAGGGAGTGGGAGGTGGGAAGTTAGAGGTTGGGAGTGGGAAGTTGTCCTTAGTCGCAGACCTCCGCGTCCGAGTGAGCTTCCCACTCCCAACTCCCTACCTCCAACGAGTGGATGCATCCACTCTACAATCCTAATATCTTCCGATTTAATTTCTCATCTGAAGCACCTCCTGCGAAATCATCAAAAGCGCGACCTACTGCTTGAATGATATGATTTTTAATAAACGGAGCGCCTTCTTGTGCACCTTGTTCGCTATCTTTTATACAGCACTCCCATTCCATTACCGCCCAACCATCATAACCGTATCTCGTCAATTTGGTAAAGATAGATTTAAAATCAACTTGTCCATCTCCTAAGGAACGGAAACGTCCTGGTCGATCCGCCCAATCTTGATAGCCACCATAAATACCTGATCGACCATTTGGATTAAATTCTGCATCTTTTACATGGAACATTTTAATAAACTGGTGGTAGATGTCAATGTGTTCCAAATAATCTAATTGTTGTAAAACAAAATGACTTGGATCGTATAGCATATTTACTCGCTTATGATTACCTGTTGCTGCCAAAAAACGTTCGAAGGTAACTCCATCATGTAAGTCTTCACCGGGATGAATTTCATAACAGAGATCAACTCCTACTTTATCGAATGCGTTTAGAATCGGCAGCCATCGTTTTGCTAATTCTTTGAATCCAGTTTCTACCAAACCTTTTGGCCGCTGTGGCCATGGATACATGGTGTGCCAGAGTAAGGCTCCAGAAAATGTGACGTGTACATTGATTCCTAAATTGCGGGTTGCTTTGGCCGCCCACTTTAGTTGTTGTACTGCCCACTTGGTTCTTGCCTTTGGATTTCCGTGTACCTCCTTTGGAGCAAAGTTATCAAACTGCAAATCATAAGCAGGGTGTACAGCTACTAACTGCCCTTGTAAATGTGTTGAGAGTTCAGTGATTTGCAAGCCGTAGGATGCTACTTTTCCTTTTAGCTCGTCGCAATAGGTTTTACTACTTGCTGCTTTTTTCAAATCTATTAAGTGGCTTTCCCATGTTGGAATTTGTATGCCGAGATATCCGAGATCAGCTGCCCATTTACATAAGTTATCGAGTGTGTTGAATGGTGCTTTGTCTCCTACGAATTGTGCTAAGAATATTGCTGGTCCTTTTATGGTTTTCATTGTTATCTTACTTCATGAGGC
>CALGLS010000251.1 GCA_937959375.1 uncultured Saprospiraceae bacterium | reverse complement strand
ACCATCAGCAGGATTTACTGATAGCCAATTTCTACTACACATCTCATTGAAGTATTTCCGCAGAAAGCCAATATGGTTGTTTCTTGTTTTAGAGCCGACCTTACGGGTTAAAATCAAATGATCTCCATACCTAACCAAATCATCTCTTGTTAGCTGATGTAGATATAGCTTAGGTTTTATAAACTCTTGGAAAATTTTCACAATGGATTCCCCTTTCTGATAAGATTTCTTGCGGACCGTTTCTTTTTCAATCTGTAGGATCAGATCAAATGCTTTCTTGATACTATGAATAACAAGCTCCACTTTTGGCTCTTCTACTCTTGGGGATCCTGCGAGATTTTTTCGGATATAATAACCACCTTTAAGCAGTTCATTAATCTCTTTTATCTGAAGATTAGCCGCAGCCCTTCGTTCCACTTCTGTCTTGTAAGTATTAATTTGATAGTAACGTTTTCGCACTACCCTACCCTTTGATTCGTCCCAAACATTGAACTCAACGAACCACCGTTTAGACAGATCACCTTTGCAATCGCAAAGCCTAGCAAGCTTAAAAGGTTTCATATTTTCGTTCGGATCCATAGGGCAAAGATACAGACTTGTCGCATATTTTGTCGCATTGACAAAAGTGCCTAAAAAAACAAAAACAAACACCTGAATAACAGGCACTTGTGTAAATAAAGTGGAGAATATCGGATTCGAACCGATGACCTCTACGCTGCCAGCGTAGCGCTCTAGCCAACTGAGCTAATCCCCCTTTCTTTCAATAATGACAACAGCAAATTAAGGAAAATAATTCAAGCCAACTGGGTGTTTTTCCAAAATCACTCCTGTTTATAGACATATACCTCACACAAATATGTGACGTGAAACCGGAGTTAATTATTTATCACTTTAAGCTTAATATGTTGAAAAATCCTCATGAATAAATTTTTATGTTATATGTAAAAAATTAAATAAAAAAATACCAACTTCTTGGTATTGAGAAATTTTTCAGATAGCGATAATTTTGTCCTATCACATCCTTCTATAAGATCCTTACACACCCGTAAAGATCCTTAAGGGCCTTGAAGTAAATTTCTCCTGCTTCAAGGCCTTTTCGTTTTTGTAGCAAGCTCCCTCCTACAAACCTTGCACATTCTTCCAGACATCTAGTTTAAATAGAAAAAAGTCCTCACCGTATGTACGATGAGGACTAACTCTCATGAAAAAAACGAATAATAACTGTGCGGGCATGACCGCAATGATAAGTGGCAGTACCAATGTTCGGTTACAATGGCAATACCTTTTAAGTTTGTTTTCTACCCTATTCAAAAAAGATAGGGCTTGTTTAGGATTTACTTTGATCTGTATTGAAAAGGAGCAGTTGTAATATCTGTCTGTTTTCAATTACAAAAATTGCTAATAAGTCTTGATTAAAGACAGCACTTGCTTTCAATTTGTGACATGGAATAAGTTGATAAAACGAAAAAAGCCTTTAGAAATGGGCATTTCTAAAGGCTTTTGTGAAAGCGAATAAATGGAAGTTAATACTGATCGCTGTTTTGAATGCAACGACAACTGATGCCCCTTTCTTTGAGCGCATCACTATTCATAGTCATTTCAAAACCTTTTCCTTTTCTTGAAAAATCAATGACTACCCAACGTCCTTCCTCCACGGAAGAAGTCATATAGTAGCCTTTTTTTCCAATTAAAAAATATTGATCATTTGCATGAGATCTATTTCCTGCTAGTTTTAAATTGAAAATATTCTTTGCGACTATTGCACTAGCCTTTGATCCTTTTTTATGTTGTAAACGACCTCCGCTATTTTGAATTAAATAAATCCATTCTTCAGCAGATGGAATACGCCAACCTTCAGGACAAACACCTTCTACCCCATCCCAATCTTCTTCTTCATCACCAATAGCTGTTTCATAATCGTAAGCTCGACCATAGATTTTACAAAATTCATCACTATCTCGAAAACAACTACTTCCATCAGCAGCGTAATTAAGATTTTCTAACATCAAGTTGTAATCACCAACTTTCAATGTTTTATAAGTTTTCCCATCACGGGAATCAGTAAGTACTCCTCGTTCTCCTCCTTCAGTTCCCAATAAAAGAATCATAAAAAATGTAAATAACATTTTAGTCATGCCAACAGATTTTTAGTATTACCATTGGGGATACAGTAATACAAGGTTTGTAAGTTTTGGTTGTTCTCGTGTTGAGGGTAAATCGGGAGTTGGGAAATAGAATTTCAAATAGGGTAAGGCTCACAATATATATAGATCAGAAAACGAAAGCAACTATAGGGTACAATACCTTCAATAAATACCAGATTCACGGTAGAGTATTTGGAGCACAGGAAGCAAAATTTTTTATTTTTTTTTAAAACCATGACTAATTACAAAAACAAATTCATGACCAACACTATCTGTTAGCTAGGGATAAAACATGTTACAGCATTTACATTTTATCCAAAACAAAAACTCACAAAAGATCAAAAAACAAGGCTACATCTGTATTCTTTGGGGTCCCTAAGTAATCAACAGAAAGGAGTCAAGCATTTTTTTTCAAAAAAATATTGCCTAGTTTACTTGTTTTTTTTACCCAGAAATTGATCACACATTCGACACAAATCATCAATAAACAAAGGTTTTTTTTATCCAAATGTCAACTCATTTCTGTCACAAAAGGTATTTTTCTACAAAACAGTGAATCATCATTACTCCTACTTTGCAGGTAATTCCTCCGGAGAAAAACCAACTTCCCAATTCTCCAATTCAAATCTCCCAAAGTTATTTCCTCCATCCCAAGCTAAATAGTAATAATCTCCTCCAAAGCATTCACACACATTCAGGTTTACAAAATTCGCCAAAACCACGCTACATGAGATTAAAATTTACTTTTGTTTTTTGCTTACTAGCTTATCTTTCAATTTTCACAGATACCATTTCTGCACAATTATGTACAGACAACATCGTACTTACTAATCAAACGGATGTTGATAATTTTCAAACCACTTATGGTTGTTCAATTGTTGGTAGCCTTATGATTCAGACAAGCGGTACTCCTGCTATTGTTAATCTAAATGGATTATCCGGACTTGAGGAAGTAACGGGTCAATTACAGGTAACTGTCAACCCAAGTTTAATCAATATAGATGGACTGGACAATGTCACTACAGTCGGAGGGAATTTGATTGTTGGTTTCAATCCAACACTAACAAATGTTGATGCTCTTTCAAATCTTACTTCAGTTGGAGGAAATTTGACAATTGCATTGAATCAAAGTCTGACAAACATTGATGGTTTATCAAATCTTCAAGATGTTTACGGAGCAATGAGTGTAACCGTCAACTCTTTACTAACCAACGTTAATGGATTAAATAATCTACAGTTTGTTGGTAACAGTTTAAATATTTCTCAAAACGCTATACTACCAAATGTAGACGGATTGAGTAACGTGACTTTGGTTGGTCAAGATCTTGTAATTAGTAACAATCCTGAATTATCAGACATTAATGGTCTGACTAATATTGGTTCTGTAGGTTTAGGACTTACGGTTAAAGACAATCCATTATTGAATGAATGTTGTGGAATTTATGAACTGATCAATACAGATGGGATGGTACAGGGTACTATTGATTTAAGTAATAATTTATCTAGTTGTAGCGCTCCTGATAGTGTTGTTGCTTGTTTGGTTGATATGGACGGTGACGGTTTCGATAGCACAGTAGATTGTAATGATACACTTGCAACTTGTTATCCTGGTGCACCTGAACTTTGTGATGGTATTGATAATAATTGCGATGGTATCATTCCAATAGAAGAATTTGATAATGATGGTGATGGTATCACGGCATGTGAAGGTGACTTTGATGATACAGATATCAACTCATATCCTGGTGCGCCTGAAGTTTGCGATGGTATTGACAATGACGGTGACGGCATCATACCTGCAGATGAAATTGACAATGACGGTGATGGTTACTCTGTATGTATGGGTGATTTTGATGACTTAGATAAGCATTCTTATCCTGGTGCTCCTGAAATATGTGATGGTCTTGACAATGATGGTGACGGTGACACTCCGGTAGAAGAATTAGATAACGATGCAGATGGTTACTCAATTTGTGAAGGCGACTGTGATGATAACGATAACACCGTTTATCCAAATGCTCCTGAGCTTTGCGATGGTATTGACAATAACTGTGATAATCAAATCGATGAAGGTATAGAATGTGATGAAAAAATCACCTATACTGAATCATATGGATTGAGTACAGAATACGAATGGATTAAGAAAGTAAAACTAGAGTCGATAGATAATAACTCTGGAGACGATATTGGATATGGTGATTACACTGACATGAGCACAGTACTTTCAGCAAATTCAGTATACAAAATTCATTTGAAGCCAGGATTTAGCGGTACAAAGTACTGGGAATTCTTTAGAGTATGGGTTGACTGGAATCAAGATGGTGACTTTGACGATGAAGGTGAATTGGAAGTACAAACAATTACATACAAAAATACAAAGCGTTATTTTAGAGTTCCTGTTGATGCAGTTCCTGGTACAACTCGAATGCGTGTATCAATGAAGTACGGTTGGTTTGCTGAATCTGATGAGATTTTTGATGAAGGTGAAGTTGAAGATTACACCATTGAGGTAATACCTCCTATACAAGGAATGGTTGTAAATGATGATGCCTTTGATCTTGATGTTGAACAAGGTATAATGGAAACAGATATTAACTGGCACATTGAAGAAGATAGAGATGTAGAATTTTATGAAATAGAAACATCTGTTGACGGGATCAACTTCGAAGTAATTGAAACAGTAGAATCATTACAGTCAGAAGCTGCAAGAACTTATCAAGGTAAGCACAGTGAACCAGAAATTGGAGCTAACTACTACCGTATTACAATGATTGATAACTTGGGAGAAGCCTTCAGATCTGAAATTAAGAAAGTTAACTTTGACGTAGATATTAATGAGGTAATTGTATATCCAAACCCTACAGATGGTATTTTACACCTGAGTATGAAGGACTTTACTGGTAAGCAAGCTTCTATTCGAATCTACAGTAATACGGGTGAAACATTAGAGATGAGAGAACAAGATAGTGTTTCGGATACTTACATTAGCTTTGACGTGACACGTTTTGATTCAGGAACTTACTACATGTCTATTCAGATTGATGATTACAAATTGATTACTAAGCAGTTTGTTGTAATTAAGAAATAGGAATACAAGCTCAGTAAAAATAGCCATCTGGCTCGCTGACAATATCTATTAAATAAAGGAAGTCCCGAATTTTGCTTTAGCAAGGTTCGGGATTTTTTTGATTAGGGAGGATACGAGGTTGGAGGTAAGTTCAAGCTCAAACTAAATCGTCTTCTAAAGACGAGGTGAAATTAAGCTACGACACTATAGCTATATTGAGATTTATGTATAGAGAAATACGTAGGAATAGTAAGAATTGTCGAATGCAGCAGGCGAAAAGTGGGTAAGGCAACTTAAATGAGAAGGAACCGAGTCTTATTTCTCGTTAGTAATCAAACGAAAAAAACCTCCTGTGAAATAGAATTCATTCAGGAGGTTTTTTCATCTGATTTTTGACCAATGACTAATTGTTAGTTGCTCTTGCATCTTGGATGCTTAGCCAAGGGTTGTTGTAAGAGAA
>CALGLS010000250.1 GCA_937959375.1 uncultured Saprospiraceae bacterium | reverse complement strand
GTTGGTAATAGTGGAGCACCTGCATTGCCAGTAGAATTGATGCGTTTTGAAGCAGTGCGAGAAGTAGACGAAGTTTACTTGAATTGGGCAACAGCAACAGAAATGAATTCAAGTCACTTTATTGTGGAGCACTCGTTTGATGGTGTTAATTTTGAACCAATGACAACGATACCTACAACAGGAGGTGAAGAAACGATGAGCAGTTATTTTGCAAAAGATACGAAGCCATTTTATGGAAATAACTTCTATCGACTGAAGATCGTAGATAAAGATAATTCGTTTGAGTATTCTTCGATAGAAGTAGTGACGTTTGATGTGATTCCTTTAGTGAGTCTTTATCCAAACCCAGTTGGAGAATATGTCAACCTAGAAGTTGGAGGAGATGCTGACGGAGAAGGAACAATGGAGGTCTTTGATAGAAACGGACGATTGATTTATCGAGGAGTAGTTTCTTTTGAGAACGGTAGTCTTCAAATGTCTGCTTCTGAACTAAATGCAAATTCGCCGGGTACTTACGTTATCCGAATCATGATAGAGTATCAAGAACAGGTGATTAAGTTTATCAAACTGAAATAGGTTTAAATCGCACTTCTTGGTGAATGAAGAATGGCTCAGGTTTTAGAATCTGGGCCATTTTTTATTAGAAGCTGTTTATGAAGCATAACTACTTCTTTACAAAGTATTTCAAATAATAAGCATTATAACTTTTCTTCCATTCTTTTGCAGCCTTAGTGTACAGCTTAGCCAACTGTGGTTTTTTATCCGATAAGGATATAGCGTCACTTGTGTTAAATAATTTCTCAGGTAAGAAATAAGTATACAGATCATCAATCTCTTCGAAGTTGGGCTCCTTATAGCGGGCAGTTGAGAAGTCTTTTTCTTTGAATGAAGACAAGAAAATTAAATTCCGTGTTGATTCAACTCCTGGAGTAGCTAAAACCTCAGTTGTGAAACCAGCGTCAGATAAAGTCTTATAAACGGATCGAGCTGCCTTTCCTCTTTCTCCTTTTATAAAACCATAGAAATTAATCATAATCATTCCATCTGGATTTAGAATTTTTTTTGTGTCATCAAATCCTTCGACGGTAATCAAATGTTCAGGAACAGCTTCACTTAGAAAGGTGTCAAAAATAACAATGTCATATTTTTTCTTGGTTGTTCGAATGTAATGCCGTGCATCATCAATGATTACATTTGTAGCTCGGTCAAGATTGAAATAATTGAAAGAAACATCTCTGATTCTTTTGTCAATTTCCACCACGTCAGTTTCAAATTCCAAGCGTTGTAGTTGTTTGACTAAAGTCCCTCCTCCAAGTCCGAGTAAAAGTACTTTTGATTTTTTCGGAAAGATAGATGCTGCAGTGGGGAAATAATGAGCCCAGCTCCAGATACTATATTGCATTTCATTTTCAAGACCAACAAAAGTTTGCAATGTATTATTAACGATGAGTCCTCGGCCCATTCTACTGTCGGGAGTGATGTCGTAGGAAGGATGGTCCACAACTTTTACTTGCCCAAGTATACCTTCGGATTGATAAAGAATTTTGTATGCTTCAACATATCTTTCTTTAGGGCTTAGACTAAGAAAAGCGCTGATCCCAATTATAAGTATAGATGCCACTACTTTTTTGTTTTTAGAATAGAGCAACGATAGGATGGGAAGAATGGCTAAGGCGATTCCTGTTATTACAGCAGGTACTGTTAACCCAAAATTTGGAATAATATAAAAGCCCATCAGAAAAGTCATCAGTATTCCACCTAGGGTAGAGATGGCATAAACATTACCTGCATTATTTCCTGCGGAGGCTACTTCCTGCGTAAGTAAGTTGATAATGATTGGAGATACCATTCCCATAAACATAAGGGGCGGTAGCATAAAAATTGCTAATGAACAGATTGCACCTCCTTCAAGAGACATGTTTATTGTGCGATTCATGATCAATTCACTGCTGAATGGCATTAGTACGAGTAGTAGTCCTGCCGCAATCAGTACCCAATACAACAGGGCCTTACTGCCAACATATTTTTTTGATAGTTTTCCACCAATGAAATATCCAAGTGTCAACCCACCAAGTGTCAAGGCTAGGGCAGCAGCCCATACATACAGAGAAGTACCAAAAAAGGGAGCTAGTAATTTTGCGCCGATTAATTCGCAGGCCATTACAGCTCCACCTTCCAGAAAAGAAAGTAGGAAAAGATATCGTTTGTCAATTGTGTGCATAGTCTGTTTGTAAAATGAAGTAGTCAGAAAGTATTTAAGTCACCTCAATGAAAAAAGGCGGACCTATGGTCCGCCTTACAAAAATTGTATTTTATTTTTAAATTATTCTAATTAATGATGTGCAATATCATCTGCATTTCCATCAGGATCACCATTCACAGTTCCGTCAGAAGTAATACCTCCAATTAGTAAAATTCCACAAACGTGTGGAGCTGCCATTGAAGTACCACTAATGGTATTGTAACCACCGCTCTTCCAAGTAGAGTTAATACTTGAGCCAGGTGCACAGTAATCAACTGGTGGATTTCCGTAGTTAGAGAAACTTGACCAATTGTCAGTTGAAGTCATTGAAGATACAGTGTAGATATTAGGGCCATTTACTCTTGCAGGAGAAGAGTTGTTGGCGTTAGTTGATTCGTTACCTGCTGCTAAAGAGAATGGGCAAGAAGATGAAGCAGCTAATACAGCATTGTCTAAAGCAGTAGATACGCCACCACCTAAACTCATATTTGCAGCATCTCCACTAGAAGCATTAGCACCTACGTAATCAACACCAGCAATTACTCCTGAGTTAGAGCCACTGCCTCTTCTATCTAGTACACGAACTGAAACGACTGTTGCTCCAGCAGCAACACCTATAACTCCTACGCCATTGTCAATTGCGCCAACTGTTCCTGCAACGTGCGTTCCGTGACCGTTTTGGTCGTCAGGATTATTAGCTTGATTTCCTCCTAAGAATGATTGACTATTTGCAACATCAACGTTCAGGTCTTCGTGATCCAAGTCAATTCCAGAATCAATGATCCAAGCTTTACCTGCATTTGTTCCGTCAATAGCTCCACCAACTCTGGTTACACCCCAAGGAGTTGTTTGGCCGCCACCGCCGCCACCGCCACCGCCTGGAGGTCCGCCCATAGTAACATGGAACATTTGGTCTTGCTCAATATAATCTACCTTACTATCCGCTCTTAGAAGTTCAACTTCTTCAACCGTTAATTCTAAGGCAATACCTTTGATTGTTTTTACAAAGCTTTGCTTAATTTCTTTGAATTGGATTCTGTTTGTTTCCAATACTCTTTCTGCTTCAATTTCTAGTGTTTGCTTATTTGCTTTATAGTTGTTTGAATTAATTGAACGACTTTCTAAATTAGGAAAGGCGTCTTCTTTGAAAACCACTATATATTGGCCTTCGATTACTTCCGATTGAGGATAAGTAATAAGCTCAGCTTGTTCGTCGATTGCTAGAGTAATAGCAGGTTCTACTTCGATAGCAGGGTCCTGAGTACAACTGTAGATCACAAGAGTGAGCGCGAGTAGAGTCAATGAGAGGGCAGTAATTCTTTTCATAAAATAGGATAATTTTAATTGTAAATGAATGTAGTAGGTATAAATGAGTTAATTTTTTGTCTTAGAATAATATTGAAAAGCCGTTTTTTCGGAACTAAGAGCATGCTTAAATAGCTTCATTTTTTTAGTTGGCTTAACAAAATTAAAGTCAGTAATTATTTTGGGGGAAAGAAGGCTTGGTGAGCCTGATTTGGTGTTTCTGAGGAAGGAAAGAATAAATTTAAGAAAAAAATGGGATAGTTAGAGGTTTTATGTGGAATTTTTAATTTAAGCAGTATAAATATTGGTTTGATCTCGTAAGTGTTGAGTTTTTTATTTGCATAATCAAAAGGCTATACGAAAGGCTATTGAGGGCAATAAAAAAAGACGCAGAGGAAACCCCTCTGCGCCGAATAAATGCAACATTCCATAAATTTTTAACTCTTTCGAGTTATATTTTCTTTGTAGCTGTTTTGATTTTGAAATCAAGCAACCACTCTTTAATTTCTTTTTATCAGCCCCGACTAAAAAGCCGGGGCCAACAAACTCTAACGTCCTCCCTAGCACGCTCGAGTTTTTTACTTTATATTTTTTGAAGATCTTTCGTATGTTTTGAATCGGAGGTACTTGCCCGACTAAACATCAGACAAGTACCAACCTAATTCAGCCCGACACTCGATACTTTTACCGAATGTCAAGTAACCAAACCTTTGTCTGGTTACCTTTTTTCTTTGGATTAAAATTTAATGAGTTTCTGAATCAATAAATCGTCTTCCGCTTGAATGCTAATGATATATGTTCCAATAGGATTGTTTTTCATGTTTATTTTTCGGTGATGTTCACCTGCAGATTCGTGAGTCGCTGCGACTTGGTAAACGACCTTGCCCGTTAATATTTCTTTGATTTCATAACGCACTTCCGTCGCATTTTCTAAGGTAAAATGCAAGTGCAAGTCTTCGTTCACTGGGTTAGGGTAGACTTGAAAACCAGTCAATGTTTCGCCATCTTCAACTCCAGTAGTTGTGATCATAATATTTATCGTAACAATACTATCGCAGCTATTGTATGCTGGATAAGTTTGCGTAAGCGTCGTATCCGATTCGTAAATCACACCATCGTAGGCCGTTCCCATCAAGATCATGGTGTCTATCGTCGTGTACATATTTGGTAACACTTCGATAGAGGCAATTTCCCAAAGGTCATAAGCTCCAAAGGTGATCGTATCCAAAACTACTGTGTCAGTCTGTAGGATAAACATATCGTTATAAAGTGTACCTGTACAGAACTCTAAAACAAATGGCTCGTACACCACTGCTCTTTCTATCGTGTGTAAAACTTCATTGCTGGTCCATTCGCTACAGCTATCAACGTCGGTAAGAATATTTACTTTGTTGATAATTTCAGTTTCAGCTGCCAAACCATCTTTTTGACTAACTCTGAATTTTACAAAGAGGTGCGATAAATCTTCGTTCTCAATGCTGTCAAGCAATTGTAAGTTGTCAAATGTAAATCGTAAGATACCTTCACCCACTATTTCAAAATCATAGTCATGATTGGATGTACCTGGCTCAATGGTTTTAATATCGAGTTCTGCCGGAATTCTATTTTCAATAATCAATTGCTGAATCGTATCGCCACAGGTATTCTGGAAGCGAATGAGGTATTCAATATCTTGATTTGGTTTGATGTAATTTTCGGTACTATGCCCTTTCGG
>CALGLS010000249.1 GCA_937959375.1 uncultured Saprospiraceae bacterium | reverse complement strand
ACGAATTGCTAAATAAATGAAGAATGCAAAAAGGCTAAGTGATTTGGCGCAAGCTAATAAAAAGGTAGTTGCATCAAAAAACGAAACCCAAATCAAGATAAAACTAAGGACTCCCCAAATAATCAGAATGCCTGAATGCTTTTTGTGATCTGCTACGGCTCGTATGCCACAAAGGATCAAAAGAGAATATACTATTGGAAAAATAAAACGAAAAGCTTCAGGAATTAAAACAGCTGGTATGGGCAAAAGTATAAAAATGACCAGCATCAACAACAGCCATAACTGATGTTTTAGTTCAGTTTGTATATTCATTATAAATTGGTTTTCTCAAGTTTTTATCGTAGGACCTTTCGTAGTCTGGTATTAAGAGCATGTTTAAATTTCCATTTAATTGCAAATCAATTTTTTATGAACCTCGCGTCCAATTTTAGAATTCAGTTAGCTAGCTAAACTCATTAAAAAATTGTTAGCGAGAACCATAAACTCTTGATTTTCATAGGAAACTAAATTTAAACATGCTCTTAGGTTATATTTCGGAAAGGACCTATTCTGCTTAAAAAATTATTTCTACAAATATCAAACTTTTTATATGAAAACCAACGTATTATTTGCTCTTGTATTGTTATTAATTGTAAGCTGTAAGCCTGAATCATCCGTAATGGATATGAGTATTTCAGGTTTAGAAAAAACTATTGAAACGAATGCTAGTGACTCAATATCAACTGCTTTAATCAAAGCGTATCGCACACACGTAGCGGATAATCCTGCTGATTCTGAGTTAAACTCAAAATATCTTTATCGAGCGGCTGGGCTTTTTACAAAGAAAAACCAACATGCTAATGCTGCACAGCTATTACTTCAAGGAATTAAAAGCTATCCTACAGCCTCTAATACACCTACCAGCTTGCATTTGCTAGCTGATTTGTATAAGAACAACCTTCGTATGCCTGACTTAGCCAATGATCTGTATAGTGGCCTTGCGGCAAACTATCCTAATTACCCTTCAATTGATCAAATAAAGGCTGCTATGAAGCCTGCAGATACGCCACTAAGTGATCGAATTAGCTCGCTCATCGCTACCATGTACAACGAGAAAACGCACTTTCTGGATCGCAATAAGGCCACTCAATACATCAACGCCTGCGAGGTTTACGCCATTACAAATCCAAAAGACGAAAAATCTCCTGAGTTTTTATTCAAAGCTGCTGAGACTTCTAGAACCATCAAAAATTACCCAAAAGCATTGGAGATTTATGATTGGATTTACAATAGCTTTGGAAGTTATCCTAAGTCAGGTCAAGCTTTGTTTCTAAAGGCATTTACGTTGGATAATGATATGAAAAAGTATGAATTAGCTCGTCCAGTTTATCAATCATTTTTGGAGAAGCATCCAGATGACATCTTTGCCAAGGATACTAAGTTTTTATTGGAGAACTTGGGTAAATCAGACAATGAGATTATTAATAACTTTGGGAAGTAGTTTGGTGAAAAAGGTTTGAAGGGCACACGATATGCGGAGCCCGCGATCGTGTATCCTTCAAACCTTCAAACCTTACTTCCGTCAAACCTTGTTTTCTCCCCTAAAATCAACGAAAAAAACTAATCACCGTCTTTCCATAATTTCGAACATCAAAACAATTCGGATGATTTTTAAAATCATGATTCGTATTGTGTTCCATTACAAACCATCCCTCCTCGTTTAAGGTCTTGTTATTAAAAATCCGATCAGGGATGCTATCAATACCTGCCATGGCGTAAGGTGGATCTGCAAAGATAAAGTCAAACTTTTCGCCATTCCGATCAATAAACTTGAGTGCATCAGATTTGAAGATTCTGATCTTAGATGTGATGTCTAATTTCTCGGCTGTTTCTTTTACAAATTTGATGCAACCTGGAAACGAATCGATGTAAGTCACATCATTGCAACCTCTAGAAATAAATTCATAACTCAGGCTACCAGTTCCTCCAAAAAGGTCTAATACTTTGAGTTCGTCAAAATCTAGTGAATTAGAAAGTATATTGAAAAGCGCTTCTTTCGCGTAATCTGTGGTGGGTCGAGTGGGCCAGTTCTTGGCTGGTGGTGTAAATCGACGTCCTTTAAATTCTCCTCCGATTATCCGCATAGTTTGAAGCTAAAAAGATCATAAAAGAAATGTTCGTTAATACTATTCATCTTGCGGCCATAGTTGTAAAAAACTGGGCGCTGTAGGTGATTCAAATAACGAATGTAACGATAGAGCTGGTGATAGATTTGTGAGTCTTCTAAAATGAATCCTGAAAAGTACAATGGCACTACTTCTGGTTTTAATTTGAATTGATCGTAGACCAACATCACAAAATAAATAAAGTCTTTTTCTGATTTAAAGTTAAAGGTATTTGCGAAAAGCATATCCTCCTCTTCAAACAGAATGATGTGAGCCAATTGGTTACGCACATGTACATATACCTTTCGATCCGAATGATGTCCTGCAACATTTTTTAAACCTAAAATCAAAGGACTAAGTGCATGATGTATCGATGCACTTGGAAAGAATGCATGAATTTGATGCTCCAATTCCTCTTCCACCAAAAAAATATTTTTAGCTTTTAGCGTATCCAGATTATCAATATGAATATTGGAATTCATTGATTGGTCTACCATATTTTCAAGATAAACTTCTGGAGATTTATCATCGTACAAACGATCAGGAATAAAGGTATTAGCTGCATTGACAACCGCTACTTTTATATTGTTATAAGGCAATTTGAGTAACTCATCTTGCTGATGTACTTCTCGAAGTTTGGCCACCAAACTAATATCCGTTTGGCTTTCATAAAAAGCATAACTTTTGAGTGCAACAAGGTTGGATTGTTGATCAGAAATGACAAAAGAAAACCTGTCCATTCCAGCTAGAATGGACAGGTCATAGTTAGCAGTATACTTCTTAGAAAAACTATCTTCTATTACTGTAGTATCTACTCCCAATTTCCAGTTAAGTTTGGTGTATACTTGTCTCCAAATTTCAATGGTGCCTTTGGATTGTAGCGATCATCATACTTCTTGTATTTTTCACTACTAAATTCAGCTCCCATAAATTTATAGAAATAAGTCTTTGCTTCAACTACGTGTACCAAAGTTTTTTGGTAAGTCATGGTATCTGCATATAATTCAAACTCAGTTCCTTGGTCAGCGTAAGGAACAATCTGTAAAGAATCAAGATTAATTTTTAATCTATTTACTGTTTCTATTGCTGGAGCATAAGTCGTATCGTAAGTAATCTCCGTTGAATTTGGATCATCCGGATTACCCAATACAGCAATCGTTTGGATATTTCCTGTCTGTAATACTTGTTTTAGCTTACCATAATCGTTGGTAAACTCTCCAGTTACCTCACGGTAAATTTCTTGAGCAGAACGCAATTTTTTCAATGAGTTTACAACGGCGTCAACACGCTTTGTTTTCTCAGCTTGAAATGCGATAGGAGCACGAATACTAGAGATCAATATGAATACCAGTAAGGCAACGAGTGCGAGTAGAACTAAATTGATTATGAGTCTCATATAAAGGTTTAAGTTGATTGTTATAGCGCAATAATACTATTTTTATTTAAAAAATCCCCCTGAAAGTTAGCAAAAGTAGAAGGAAATCTAGTCATTCATCTGCCTCAATATATATGCAGATGATAATACTATAGCAAAGTGGTGTGCGCTAAGGCAAATAAATGTGGTGAATATCTTCGCTTATTTTGATTTATTCTCCCCTATTAGACATTCTCCGCTGTAATTTGCTCCTTCGTCTACAATCATCTTACTAGCCATGATTTTACCTTTGATATAAGCTGAACTTAAAAGATGAAGCAAGCCTTTTACGCCTATTTCTCCTTCAATTTTACCACTAATAAGTGATTCACCACAGTTTATCTTTCCTTCTACTTTACCTGTTTCACCCATTACGAATCGTTTTTCACAAAAAACATCGCCAATAATCTTTCCATCTAAGCGAAGGTCTTCTGAACTTCGGACAGTACCTTCTATGACAGTCCCACTGTCAAGCACACAAGAATTAGATGGATTCGATTCCACTAGGTTAGTTATGCCTTTGCTAGGTTCTTTTTGTTTTGATGAGAACATAATTTGTTTAATTTAAAATCGGTTAAAAATGATATGGTCTGAGGTTCTTTTAAGTCATTTACATGAAAGTGCTTCGCCTTTCGGCAAATACTTTTAACAAATCATAATCAAATTTGATTTTGCAAAAATTTCTATTGACTTTTGGACTCCAAAATTTAGTCAAAAAGCCATTATGAGCATGTAAATGCTTAATTAGTGGGAGCAATCAGGTGTGTAGTGCTATAAAAGTGTTAAAAGTAAGGTTTATAAAAAATCCGATAAACAGCGATAAAAAACTCATTTACAATTACTTATGCCTTACGAATCGTTTTCTATCAAAAGATTTCATATAAATCTTGCTATAAAGTTAATATTAAAAAAATAATTTATACCATAACATGAGTACTATTATTTTAGGCATTGAATCTTCTTGTGACGACACCTCCGCTGCCATCTTAAAAGATGGGGTGATGCTAAGCAATTGTACTGCCAATCAAGAGGTACACAAAGATTACGGAGGGGTGGTTCCGGAAGTCGCTTCAAGGGCGCATCAAATTAATATTGTGCCAGTGGTTGATCAGGCTATAAAAAAAGCAGGGATCAGTAAAGACCAAATTAATGCAGTTGCATTTACCCGCGGTCCGGGTTTGATTGGTTCACTGATAGTGGGTGTAACCTTTGCAAAAGGATTTGCACTGGCTCGCAATATTCCATTAATTGAGGTGAACCATATGCAGGCACATGTTTTGGCTCATTTTGTAGAAGATCCAAAGCCTGCTTTTCCATTTATGTGCTTGACCGTCTCTGGTGGACACACTCAAATTGTGGTTGTCAAAAGTCATCTAGAGATGGAAGTTATTGCCAACACAATTGATGACGCTGCTGGCGAGGCATTTGATAAAACAGGAAAAATAATTGGCTTAGATTACCCTGCCGGTCCAGTCATCGACAAATTGGCAAAACAAGGAACCCCTCGTTTCAAGTTTCCAGAACCCAAAGTTGAGGGTCTCAATTTTAGCTTCAGCGGACTCAAAACTTCCATTCTATATTTTCTCAAAAAAGAAATTAAAACAGATCCTAATTTCATAAAAGACAACATGAATGATATCTGTGCTTCTGTTCAAGACCGCATCGTTTCTATCTTACTCAATAAGCTGCAGAAAGCAGTCAAACAAACAGGTATCAAAGAAATTGCCATTGCAGGTGGCGTTTCCGCAAATTCAGGATTGCGACAAGCACTACAAGAACATGGTGAAGCCTTGGGTTGGAATACGTACATTCCCCGCTTTGAATATTGTACAGATAATGCTGCTATGATTGCTACTACTGGCTATTATAAGTTTTTGAAGGGCGAGTTTGCAGAGCATGATGTGCGGCCTACTGCTCGGTATAGGATTTAGAAAGACGGAAGTCCGAAGACGGAAGTCCGAAGTTTTCCCTTGAACGTGTATTCTAATATTGCTTGTCAATCAAATTTATAACTTGCGTTAGTGGGAAAACTTCGGACTTCGGACTTCCATCTTCGGACTCCTCATACTGTTACCAAAAACATAAAATCCAACAACACATATTAAATTTTAAAATATCCGCGTTTCTAATCAACATAAATAAAAATCAATGAAACATCACCTCTTTATCTGGATCACTTGCCTGGCTTTATTTGGAGCTTGCACATCCAATACAGCTACATCTGAAGCAACTTCCACAGATCCATTTAAGGATTGCAAAATGGGTAAACCTGAAGCAATTTTTGCAGGCAACTATGATCTGGTGACCTCACAGGAATTCAAAATAAAAGGTAAGGAAGGAATTGAAAACATTCGTTTCAAAAATGGTTTAGCACTTGAATTGACTCAACAAGGTTGTGATAAAGTGATACAGGTTTTTCAATTCGAAATACCTCAAAAACTAGTTGGGGAACAAGACTGGATGTCAATAGCTGCTGATCAATTTGCTTTTATAAGTGGTACCTCTCAGAAACATGGAATGCTGGGGATGTGGGGACAGGCGATTCGTGCCAATGGACCGAATATTCAATTAGGTGAAAAACAAACGCTGCAACCGGGAATCAGCATTAAGGTGGACAAGGTGCAAGGTGGTGAGCGAACTATGGTGTTGGTGGAGTTGTCGCAGGATTGAAGAAGTTGAATTAGAATTAGAATTAGAATTAGAATTAGAATTAGAATTAGAATTAGAATTAGAATCTACCTTGCGGCAGACAGGCTAGAATGATAATTAGCAGGTAAAAAGCCAATAAGATCAACAAATCCTTAAATATTAAATACATAAACAATAATAATTTTCATTAGGGATTATTCCTCAAGTTGAGGTAAAAATCAATATCTTTATCAACTAGGTTAACCACACCACACACATAAAATCCCACCTAAAACGTATCGTAGTACTCTAAAATCGTCAATTTTACGAATAAATTTGGCTTACAGCTTCTGTGAAATACTTTTTGAGAGCACTTTTCATTAGAAATAGATTATGAATCATGAATAGACTGCTTCTGGCTTTTGTAGCTTTGTTCTTAGCTTTATGGCTAATATTGGGTTCTTGGTGGTATGCTAAGCATTATGGTGGTGTCGCTTCAAGTCCTAACTTCTCCATTACGATGGATGGTTTTGAGATATCAGCTCCGGAGACATTTTCATTTTATGAATCGAGTCCTGATCCCATTATCCCTGAAAAAATGGAAGAAGCTTTTCAGACCTTAGCGGATTTGCTGGTAACAAACGAGAATAAGAAATTGAAGTTGTTTGGCATTCACTCTGCACAAGAATCGCAGGCCAACTTGGGAAAAGCAAGAGCGGAAGCAATCAAATTAGAACTAGTAAATTTAGGTGCTCCAGAAGCTCAGATTATGACCTCTGATATTCCACTTGCAAGTGGACAGTTCATTAATGGTCAAATTTATGGTGGTGTCCATTTTAGATTTGAGGACATGAATAAAAAACCAGTGTTGCCTGTTTACGAGGATACACCAGTCACTGGACAATTGCCGCCATTGAATATTTATTTTGATAACAATGAATTTAGAATTGAACTGAACGATAAACTAGACAATTATTTAGAATCGGCGAAAACAATTATGCGAAAGCATCCTTCTGCAAAACTTTATATAATTGGTCATAC
>CALGLS010000248.1 GCA_937959375.1 uncultured Saprospiraceae bacterium | reverse complement strand
GATCGAAGCATCCTAAATGTTCCTATCAATTTACAACCGCTAAAGAATGATGCCTTCCCATTTCAGTTTAATGCTAATTTGAGAATCACACCTGGTTTGTACTATTACATCATTGCTGAGAAGGATAATGACGAACCACTTCATGTGGGGAAATTTGAAGTGCAATCTAAATAATGATTTGAAATATAACAATCTTGTTGCATGTATTCCGAAATGCATTGTGTGCATAGCTTGTAATCGGTAGTAAATCAAACACTACTTTTTTTAGTAGATTCAATTAAAAGCTTACAAAATCTCCATGATTTTGTAAGCTTTTTTTGTTGTGACATAAAAAATGGAACCCTTTTTGCCTACTGATATCTATCTATTGTATCTGTCACAATAGTTTAAGAACTAACCTCGATCTCTCACTTACCTAAGGAACTTAATTTAGACTATCAAGAGGGCTTGCTCTCTCATTTTATCACATTTTAAAATTCAGGGATGAGTATGTTAACTACTGAGAAACAAAGTAAAAATCAGAAGCAAATAGTGAATGCTAACGAAAGTATTTTCGAAGCATTAAAAAATAAAACAGCAGATTTAGCTGTAGTTGGTTTAGGTTATGTTGGCCTACCAGTTGCACTCGAATTTGCACGTCATTTTTCTGTACTTGGTTTTGATATTAATCAACAACGAGTGGAGATGATGAATAACTCACAAGATCCGTCGGATGAATTGGAAAGTTCAGCTTTTGAGAATAAAGATATTCGATTTACTTGGGAGGCAGAGAAATTAGCTGAAGCAAAGTTTTTTGTTGTAGCTGTTCCAACGCCAATTGATAAGCAAAATCAACCAGATCTTAGAATCCTTAAAAGCGCCACTACTTCTGTTGCTAAAGCTTTGAAAAAAGGAGACTACGTTGTATTTGAATCGACGGTATACCCAGGTTGTACGGAAGAGGTTTGCGTTCCGATTTTGGAACAACTTTCTGGTCTTCAATATAATGTTGACTTTAAAGTAGGGTATTCGCCAGAGCGAATCAATCCAGGAGATAAGACCAACACAATTGATAAGATTATAAAAATCGTTTCTGGTTCTGATGATGAAGCATTGGAAAATGTTGCAAACGTTTATGATACGATTATTACAGCAGGTATTCATCGTGCACCATCGCTTAAAGTAGCCGAGGCTGCTAAGATCGTTGAGAATACACAACGTGATGTTAACATCGCTTTGATGAATGAGCTTTCTATGATTTTTGAAAAAATGGGAGTCAATACCTATGAAGTTTTAGAAGCAGCAGGAACGAAGTGGAATTTCCTAAATTTCTATCCAGGACTTGTTGGTGGCCACTGTATCGGTGTAGATCCGTACTATTTGATTAATAAAGCAATTCGTATCGGTCACAACCCAATCTTGATTTCTGCAGGTCGTTCAGTAAATGACGGTATGCCTGCTAAAATTGCAAATAAGATTATTAATGAGTTGAAGACTCGTGGCCAAAAAGTTTCTAACGCTAGAATTTTGGTGATGGGAGCTACCTTTAAAGAAAATGTAACAGACATTCGTAACTCAAAAGCTGCTGACATTGTACTTGAATTACAAAAGTCTTGCAACGATGTAACTGTTGTAGACAGCTGGGCAGACGCAGGCGAAATGAAAGATCACTACGGTATTGAAATGAGTGAAGCAGCAACTGGAATTTACGACGCAATCGTAGTCGCAGTTAGCCACGAAACGTATGTCAATATGGATGCTGATCAATTCGTAAATATGATGACCGAAGATGGTTTTGTCATGGATGTGAAAGGTATCTTGAAAAATAAAATTGAAGCAAAAGATTACTTTTCGCTTTAAGATAAACAACTTCAATAAAGTTGTTTGAGAATTTAAAAAAGCCGGCAGGAGAAATTCTGACGGCTTTTTTATTTTGAGAAAGTGTGCTGATCTTTTTTACCCACCAGCAATTATCCGCATGATCTCCGCGCAAAGTATCGCCCCAATCGTACCCAAGCCATATCCCAACACCGCCATCAACGCACCTACTGGCGCCAACGAAGGGCTAAAGGCCGAAGCAACAACAGGAGCAGAAGCTGCCCCTCCAATATTTGCCTGACTTCCAACTGCCACAAAAAAGAACGGAGCTTTGATCAACTTTGCTGTGATTAACAAAATAGTAATATGCACAATCATCCAAATGATTCCAATTGCAAATAAACCTAAGTGTTTGTAAACCTCTCCCAAATTCATTTTCATACCAATGGTTGCCACTAAAATGAAGATACAAACAGATCCCCAATTCGACGCGCCAACTCCTTCTAAGCTACGTGCTTTGGTAAAGGATAGACCCACTCCAATAGTTGTTGAAATAACGATCAACCAAAAGAAGTGCGACATGAGTGAATGTAATTTTAAGCTTTCTAGCGTTTCTTTTGATTGCTTCATAAATGGCGTCATAAGATCTGCCCCCCAATGCGATAAGGCAACACCTCCAAAAGCAACTGCTAGTAACAAGAAAATTTTGGTTGTAGTTGGAACTTCTGAAACACTAGCTTTGTAGTCAGCCATTTTCTTTTTCAATGTTTCAATGGCTGAACTATCTGCTTTTAACCAACTGTCTAGTCGTTCGGATCGGCTCGCACCAAATAGCAAAAAGCCCATCCAAAGATTCGCAACTACAACATCGACGATAATCATAGTTGGGAAAATAGGTTTTTCAACAACTTCGTAAATTTCAGCCATTGCATTTTGGTTGGCACCTCCACCAATCCAACTACCTGCCACCGTGGAAAGCCCTCTCCAAAGTTGATCTGAATCCGCAGCGATGATATCTGGAGCTACATTTAAAATAATAAATAAAGCAATTGGGCCACCCAAAACAATACCAAGTGTAGCCGCAAAAAACATGATCAATGCCTTAGGTCCTAGATTAATTAAACCTTTGAAATCAATACTGATACAAAGTAAAATTAAACTAGCAGGAAGCAAATATCTTGAGGCTACAAAGTACAACTTAGAATGCCCCTCAAATTTTTCAGTCCCCGTTATATTATTGTCCTGAATGAATTGTTGAATTTCTGAAAAGGTAGCTCCTTGTGGTATGCTGTGACCCAACTCGCTCAGATAGCCAATTAAGTCAGGAGAGTACCAGTGTGCAGCAATTAACCCCAGTGGCCAATGCAATAATGCAGGAATAAAATAGCATAGCAAAAGTGCAGGGACAACGCCATAAAACTTTTTCCAACCTGGGCTGTCAAGGTGAGAGGTGTAGAAGACTCCAGCCAAGACCGCAATTAGTATTCCCAGTAAAATAGCATCGTTTGTAAAAAATGGTTCCATGTTTTGTTTTTTGATTATTCTGCTAAAGATATAAAAAAGACGGAAGACCGAAGACGGAAGTCCGAAGTTCTCTTCTACCGTGGATTTACTATCGAGGGAAGCTTCGGACTTCGGTCTTCTTTCCTACCACGGATTCACGATTGTGGGAATCCTCTCCCAACGCGGAGCACCGCGATCGTGTAAAACTTCCCACCTCCAACTTCCAACTTCCCACCCTTTTCCCTATCTTCGAGCCTTTAAAACAAATAAATATGGAAAATAAAAGTCAAGAATTTATGCGTGAAGCCATCCTTCAGGCTCGCAAAGGAATGGAAGGTGGTGAAGGTGGCCCTTTTGGTGCAGTAGTCGTAAAAGACGGAGTTATTGTAGGTCGTGGAAATAATAGAGTTACTTCAAGTAATGATCCTACGGCACATGCTGAGGTTGTTGCGATACGTGATGCGTGTAAAAATTTAGATACTTTCCAATTGGATGGTTGCGTTTTATATTCATCTTGTGAACCTTGT
>CALGLS010000247.1 GCA_937959375.1 uncultured Saprospiraceae bacterium | reverse complement strand
TAAACATAGGCTTGCAACTTGATTTTTTGATATTGAATAGATGACTTGTCTGAATCGCCATATTTGTTTTGCTGAACTCGGATGCCATCTACATAAAAGTCAGTTTCATTTGATCTAGAACCACGCACAGTAATTTGATCTCCTCCAGATTGACGTATGACTAGAGGTTTTCCTAATGTATTACCAATTGCGGCAAGCATGTATTCTGCTTTGTTTTTAGCATCCTTGATCGCTTTTATTCTAACTTCTTTTTCAAAGTTTTTGATATCAGAATGACTGACTTTAGAAATGTAAGCATTTTTGATGTTGCATTGATCTAGTACATTGAATACAGTTTTTAGTTCTTCAGCAGAGGAACACTTAATCCGATATTCTTTCGATGATCGAACGTCTTTTTTGAAAAGAGAAACTTTTATATATCCTAAAGCTGCGTCATTCAAAGTTATATTTTCTGAAGTGATACCCTTTGATTCTAGCTTGCTCAACATTTGCTGCTCCTGTTCCTCAATCGAAAGTTTCTTGTTTCCTTTTGTTCGCTCCTTAATAGTGACTTGAATATAAATTTCATTTGGAGCGATCTCCATTTCTCCAACACCATTAATTTCGATATAAGGAGTTGGTTCCTCTAATGTCGTTTGTGCTATGAGAGAATTTCCAAAGAGGAGGATGCTTAACGCAAAAAGGATGGAGCTTGATTTAATTTTCATATGTTTTTACTTTAAAGAGGCAGCAAGATAAGCGCTATCTCCGAATTAAGAAATAGAATAATGGTCACTTTGTATAGGATTTATGTTGGTTTGTCGATTATTCATTGGAGTCTTGGAACATTTGTCTCAACGAAGTAGAAGAACGTCGCCTTGGTAACGAACAATGATACCATCCAGAAATTCAATATCTGCAAAGTAAACGAAGGTTTGCGGATTCATAGTTGCTCCTTTGAATCGACCATCCCAACCATCTGAGTAGGTGTTGATCCAACCATCTTTATGCTCAAAAATTAAGGCTCCCCACCGATTGAAAATACTAAAATTACGAATTTGGCCATAGCCTTTTCCTTGAATGTAAAAGATATCATTTATGCCATCAAAGTTAGGGGAGAAGGCATTGGGAATGTAGATTTTACGATCTTTTATTACCTTAACCTCAACTTGTTTTCTAAGGGTACAACCAAATGGATCGGTAGCACTTATGATGTAATTTGTATCAAAGAAAGGACGAGCATGAGGTTGTGGACAATTTAGACAAGAGAGACTATTCCCAAAAGGGTCATTCCATGCAAAAATAGGATTGGAATTGTAAACCAATGGTAGTAAAATACTATCTCCTAACTCAACCATAAAACTTGGTTGAATGTCAATTTCAAAATCAGTTGGAGAAACGTAAACAGAATCCACTTGTGTATTACATTGACTTGTCACTTCTACAAAATACCAACCAGTAGCAGTCACTTGAGTACTTGACTCGCTGCTGCCCGTGCTCCATTTATAGGTGGCCGTTGGAAAGTCCATGGCTTGCAAAAGTAAGGTGTCACCTGGGCAAAGTTGCGTGTTCAGATTATTGATAGTTGCGCTAAGTGTAGCAACAAGTAGCGTAGTGGAGTCCTCTGTAGCAATCGTACTTGGATCATCACTCAGTGATTCATTCCCTAATCCTTCTGAAAGGTTACTAATACTCGCTTGATTTTTATAAACACCATTTGCAGTCTCCGATACGTAAGCTCGAACGATAAGACTATCCACCCCTTGTGGTAGCGTAAAGTTTTCAATGGATAAAATATTTGTGCCAACACCACTAACTAGATTCCCATTAAATGGATTACGAATAATCTCAGTAATAATTAAATCATCCGGCATTTCATCTAGGAAGTTGAGGCCAGTTTGTGAAAATGCTGAACCATTTGCAATTTTAAAAACATAGGTAACTTCGTCGCAGGGTAATGCTACTTTTGGAAAAACACTTTTTTGGATTTCAACAGAATAGGGGCAAGAACAAGCATCTACTTGATCTGCACTAGGGCCGGTAGCTGTTGGTGTAATTTCTCCAGTGGTTTTATTTATTTTGAAAAAAGTATTGGATAAATCATCACTAGGTTGACGACCATAGCCATAAAGATCACCAAATGCATCTATGAAAATTGCCGCCATGGCGTCTGCCGCATCCGTTGAAGGATAGAGGTTTTCGTCTATTGATCCTGTATTGGAATTTAATTTCAACAAACGATTGGCGTTACCATCAAAGGCGTAAACATCATTAGTCTCAGGATCAAAAACCAAATCAGAAATGGAAAGTGCAGTTCCTGGAGGTAATGGTAGGTTAGCTGATTCAGTACTATAATCGTCAAGATTTATTCGAGCTAATACGGAAGTGGAATTTTGACTTCCTCCTGTTCCTAAAAGAAATAAGTATTGTCCATCCGGAGATACATCGCCCGCAAAATAACCAAAATCTGGATCAAGACCAGTTACTATGGTAAGTACGGTTACTTCACCAAGTGCATTTATTCTGCAAAGTTCATTGTCTTTTGTTAGTCCATAAATGAAATTATCCGTTGAGCGAAAGCCAACGGAGTTTACAAAAATATTGGTATTGCTAGTTCCAAGTGAATTGAATGTAATATCGTTGTCAAGTGGAGATATTTGTATTTTATAAAAACCGTATACCTCTCCCAATGCAACAGAAAGAAAGTAGTCACCCGTACAATTTGGAGCCTGTCCTAATAGAACAATGTTCATGATCATAGCGACTATGAAAACTATTTTTTTCATATTGATAAAGATAGACCATTATGAAGACTTTTGATTATTGGAAAGATACTTTAACGTAAGTTGATTCAAAGAATCAGTATAAATAAAAAAAGGTCAATTGATGCATTTACACCAATTGACCTTTTGTCAGAATCACAATCTGTTCTTTGACTGAATGAAAATTATTTCTTAGTTACACTACCGCTTGGATTTGTGTTAACAGCATTAGAGTCCATTCCGTAAAATGTGTGATCTATTGCATCAGCTGGAGCTTGACCAACTAGAGGCTTTAATAAAAATGGATTAGCGCTATTGTCTGGGCTAGGCTCAACAGAAATAACCATTGTAGCACCTGCAAGATTAGTTGGGAAAGTAAGACCGGCAGGAGCATTGATCAAAAAGTCTTCTCCTGGAAAAGGAGGTCCACCTGCAGATCCGCTAAAGCGACCATCAGCATCAGCACCAGTAACTTCTGTAAATGTACCTGTTGAAACTGGCGTTCCGTCAATGACAGCCCATCCTTCATATTTCCAACCATCTGGAAGTGTAGGTAAATTTAATGCAGCTCCAGGACCTGCTGCTGGGTCTAAGAACCAAACACCTGAATTTTCATCTGTGTCCATTCCTCCATCCGTTGGCGTTGCAAGAATATAACCACCAGTTGCATCTGTAAAATCAGTCGCTAGTGCAGCAGAGTGTCCCACAGTAAGGCTTGCATTGTTACCATCAAAGTCACCGGCAAGAATGTGCACAGCACTTGGAGATGGATCATTGTCTGGACTAGGTTCAATTGTAAGAACGTAGGTCGTAGCTGCGGCTACATCAGCTTCGTTTAAAGTAAAAGTTGTTTGTGAAGGATTTCCTTCAGCATCTACTGTAAAGATACCTGCAGAAACTGGCGCACCATCTACGATTAGCCAACCTTCATATGCATAATCAGAACCAAGGTCTTCCAATCCTGTGAGGTTAAAGCTAATGTCTTTGGTTTGAATTGTAGGAGTGTCATCATCGTCTTTGCTACATGAGCTGAAAATAAATAAACCTAAAATAAGTGCTGTTAGAAAAAATGAATTCTTTGTCATTGTAATAATTTTTTTGATTATAAATTTTGCCATTTTTAGTCTACACTGGCTTTCTTCGACTTTTGTTAATTGATATGACAAAGGTAGGTTTGAACTATCACAGAACTATCACGGAATTATGGTATAAGTATGGAGTAGGCTAGAAGTCCTTATTTTATGCAGGATTTTAAATTTGGAAGAGTTGAAAAAAGTCCGCTGGGATACAGTTATGGACGGAGGAGATTTTTTAATACAGCATCAAAAAGAAAACCCGAACGATGCACAAGCAAAGCTCGGGTTAACTTTTATAAAGTTAAGGATTTAGAATCCTGTATATGTTATTTAGCTAAAGCTACCAAAATAGCATTTGGACCTTTAGGACCCATTTCGATTTCAAAAGTAACTTTGTCAGATTCACGAACATCATCCGAACTGTTATTGACGTGAAAGAAAATACTTTCTTTCGTTTCCATGTCAACGATAAAGCCATAACCTTTTTCGTCATTGAAATGATTCACACGACCTTTTCGTACTTTCTCCACTGGAGTATCATCTTTAGGTGGCACACCTAGTACGATATCTTCTGCTTTGATTTCAACTTTCTTCTTTAATGGATCAGGCTTCTCTGAAGTGAGGTTACCATTTTCATCCACATATGAAAGCATTTCTTCGAAAGACTTTGGTCCTGCTTCTAACTTTTCGAGCTTACGCTGTTCTCTTCGTTCTGCTTTATCTTTTGCTTTTTTTCTACGTTTTTTTTCTTTTTCTTTTTTGTTAAAGGATTGCTGTGATTTTGCCATTTGTAAAATTTGTGAAGTAATATGATAGTTAGCTTCGGCGCTAACCTACTTCAGAGTTATAAAAAATCAACTTGGGATGAAAACTACAAGGGAACAAATGTGCAAAAGATGCTAACGAATAGACTCCATTCTAAGAGGTACGCAAATTTAACAAAAATTAAGCGTAAATGTTGGATAATCAGTAGATTAACTTAATCCTAACGCTTTTGTGAAATTTACATTAAAATTTTTGTCTTTATTCGGTTTATTATTTGGCTAGATGTCAAAAATTTTAATGTTTATACGGCTAAAAATCTACTATTGTTTCAGAAATTAAGGGAATAGGCTTGATTCTATTAGTTCAAGAGTCGATCTATTTGGCGAATTACTCGCTTAGAATCACTTGGCCAATAGGCATCTTTTGATCTTACTTTGCCCTGTTGATCAATCAAAATGTAAGTCGGAAAGCCTTTCAAACCATACATTTCAGCAAATAATCTAAACTCAGCATTGTTCAATAAATAGTGCACTCCATGCAGGTCTTTTTCTTTTATATATTTACTCCAAATGGCTTCTTTTGATTGGCAACAAAGGTTTAGAAAAACGACATTATCCTTTTTGAATTCCTTGTGAAGTTTGGCGGCGTAGGGTTCTTGTTTTCGACAAGGGCCACACCAGGTTGCCCAAAAGTCGATGTAAATCACTTTGCCTTTATGTGGATCTAGATATTTTTTGGTAACACTCTCAATCGTTGGTGTTGCCTCATAAGCTGGGCTCGCTCCATCTGAAGATTGCTTAGCATAAGCTTGATTGCGATTTGTAGCTAGGCGCTTGAGCTCAGTCATTACATATTGATTTTCAATCAAGGCCTCCATGTCTTTCCATTCTTCTTTACTAGGATTAATGAAGGTTTCTCTAAAATATTTCCTACTGATGTATTGAGAAATAATCAAGTCACGTCCAATGCCTTTTGGAAATTGTCGCACAGCCAAGAGTAGTCGATTGACATCATATTGTTTATTCAGTTGCTCAATTTTTCTTGCATTTTGATCATTAAAAAAGTTATCGTATTCTGTTGTTCTTGCCACGCTTTTATCGCCACTATATACTGCTTTGATTAATTGTAGTTCCTTTTCGGAAAACAAGTGGGCGTTTCTGAAAAAATCGATTTTGGCATTTAAGTTTGGATGTTTTGGTGTGCTAAGTATGGTTCCGATTGCACGTATGTAATCTGCGTATTTGCGTGAAGCAAAAGCATCATTCACATTGACCGGATATTCGTTGTGCAACTGAATAAAAAAGTCGTTTGGTAGATCTTTTCGTAATCTTCTTTTGTTGCCTTTGTATTCATATCGCAGTCCTGCCCATGCAGATGCAGTGTTGTATTTGTATTCGTTTTTGAAAATCGCAAGCGCTTGTTTGCTGACCATATTTTTATTCGAATAGTCGTCTATAAATTGCATAACTTTTGCTTCTAAGTCCTTATGCAACTTCAATGCATTTTCAATAGAAAGATTTTCATCCTGTAGCTTGGACTGACGCTTAAAATCTGATTCGAAATTATCCCAAAGTAATTTTTTTATTGCCATGACTTCTTGACTCAATTTGCCTGTTCCGTCAAGATATTTTAAAGACAAGTCATCAATCCCTATTTCAAGTTTGTAACGTTCGTTAGGCTTTAGAAAGAGCAGGTAAGTCGTTTCATCAAATTCCAGCACTGCATTTCCATAAACAGCATGAAGTAGGTCGATTTCAAATTGAAATTTGCCATTTTGATCAATGTTGAATTTCTTTCGTTGTTTCAAACCTGTGACGGTATCAAAAAAGGAAAGTTGTCCCGATTTACTTTTCAAA
>CALGLS010000246.1 GCA_937959375.1 uncultured Saprospiraceae bacterium | reverse complement strand
CTGATGAACCCCGGAGTTTATGTTTATCAAATTTGGTTAAAGAGTGATACTGGAGCGCTAATTTTAAAAAGTGGAGATGTTACCCTGCTTAACTAATCCCAAAAAAATAAAGAGATTACAAAGACGAAGCTCGATGTTTGTTCGTTATCTTTGCAAAACGAACAAATAATATCATGAAAATTAAACTTACCGTATGCTTGTTGAGCATCCTTTGTGGTCTATTACTGATTCAATCTTGTCAAAAAGATGATGAAGCAGTGGATGAGCAACCTATAGAAGGTCCACCAGCGGGAACCTCTTTTATTGAATCTTCACCTCAGCGAACGGGCAACGCTGCCGCTGGATACGACTATCTCATTAATGGTGATTATGTTGATGCAGGTATTCCATATAATTTATACCTCACAGTTTTTGGGGAGGATACCGACAACCTCTTGAATCGAACAGGAGACAATGCCCTTTTAAGTCCTGACTTTACAGCCCTTGATGCACCTAACGGTGTACGCGTTGTTGCGACAAACTGCCTCCAGTGTCATGCTCAAAAAATAAATGGAGAATTTATTGTTGGGCTTGGAAACTCAGTGGGAGATTTTACGACAGATCAGAGCGCTTCCGTTGGTACCTTAGATTTAGCGGTACAGTTTACCTATGGATCAGGTTCACCAGAACAGGAGGCCTACCTGCCATTTGGACGAGCATTAACTGCTATTGGGCCACACGTCGTTGCTCCGATGAGAGGGCTCAATCCTGCAGCAAAACTTTCAGTGGTATTAGCGGCACATCGCGATATTAATGATTTGACTTGGCAAGAATCACCATCGGTCCCAATTCCAGATGAAACCATTACTTCTGACGTACCACCATGGTGGATACTTAAAAAGAAAAACGCCATGTTTTACTCTGGAGGAGGTAAGGGAGACTTTTCCCGAATAATGATGGCATCCAGTCTGTTGACACTAAAGGACTCTACAAAAGCACGCCTCGTTGATCAAAATTTTGTAGATGTACTGGCTTATATTAATAGCCTTGAAGCCCCAGTATATACAGAATCCATCGACTCAGAAAAGGTAGTAAGAGGGCAAGTGATTTTTGAAAATAACTGCCAAGCTTGTCATGGTACTTATGGGGTGGATGAAACGTATCCCAATTTGTTGGTTTCGCTTGATAAGATTGGTACTGATCCTTTGTTAGCATCTAGTAATTATACCGATGGGAATTTTCAAGACTGGTACAACAATAGTTGGTTTAGCGTCTTTCCTTCATCAGCGAGTTTCACTCCAGAGGATGGTTATGTAGCACCACCACTAGATGGAATTTGGGCTACAGCGCCTTATTTGCACAATGGTTCTGTTCCAAACCTTGAGACCTTATTGAATAGTGCGGAACGTCCGGGTTATTGGGAACGAAGCTTTAATACTTCTGACTATGATTTTGAAAAAGTAGGTTGGAAATATGAAGTAAGAACAGAAGCGAACTCAACAGATGTTTACGATACCACTATTCCTGGTTATGGAAATGAAGGACATAATTACGGCGATGGATTATCTGATGCAGATCGTAGTGACTTGATTGAATATCTTAAAACGATCTAATGTTTTTGATTTGTAAAAATGCTTAAAGCAAAATAAGAAAGCCTCAACGAATGTATCGCTGAGGCTTTCTTATTTTAGATAAAAAGTAAGCACTTATTTAGCTAAAGATTTCAAATACTGAGCAACTGTCACATTCGAATTCTTAACAGCAAACTGAAAAGCATTAACGCCAGATTGATCTTTTATTGCTGGGTTGGCTCCAAAGCTAACTAGTTTTTTTGCCAAGGTCGCGTTTCCATATCTGGATACATAAAACAAAGCAGTTTGTTGGCGATGATTTTGAACGTTTACATCTACGTTACTTTCCAGTAGAAGTGTAATCGATTTTTCTTTCTTATGTTTGATGGCATGCATGAGTGCTGTTTTTCCATCAAAAAATTGATCGGGATCAGCGCCAGCTCCGAGTAGTATTCCTACCGCTTCAATACTTCCAAATTCTATTGCATAATGTAGTAGTGGATATTTCTTTGAGGAGTATAAACCTTTTACATCGTTTCCATTATTAATGAAGGTCTTGAGTAAAAGTAAATTGTTTGAGCGAATTGCTTTGAATGCAACGGTAGAGACATCAGGCTTTTTTCCTCCCGCTTCTTCAACTGGCTGCGCTGAACCTTTGTAATTTACTTTATAAAATCGTCCGTCCTCTACAAATAGAGCATTTGGCCGGGCATTCGCAACATGCTCAGAATGCTTGACATCAATCGCCACGACTCGTCCATTGTGAAGTGTACTGATTTCGTCAACAATAGTATGACCAACGACAACATGCTTTGCACCAAAACGATCGAGTATAGTTGCTACGGTAGCTTCCTCTAGTTTCTGACCAAAGAAACCACGATACCATAGTGGACCTATTTTGGCAAATACTAAAGATACAGAGCCACCCTTACTCTGTAATTCATCTTGTTTCTTTCCGATGTGCGTATGGCAAATCTTATTAATTTCCTCGAGTGAAAGTTGAGAGCCAGCTATTTGAGGACTCAGTCCTGCATGCACATAAATAGTCTCACCAATTTTCTCGATCATATTTTTACTTCTCAACCAACGACCTAGTTCCGTGTTGTTGTCAAACATTTCACCGTAAGAACATTTCAATTTTTTAGCAACTGTTTTATATTTACTTCTTACATAGCGATAATCGCCGCTAAGATTCATTTCTTCATGGTTACCCAAAATAAAATGTACCATCCCTCCTTGTTCAGCGGCTTGTGACTCCAATTCATAAATCAACCAAAGACATGCCGTTACATTTAATCCTCTGTCGAAGAAATCTCCAACAAGTACTAAATGACCATCACCATACGACCACTGGTAATTTTCATCAATAACACCATTGCCCATAAGTGTTTTGACAAAGGCATGAAAATTACCTTCAATATCAGAAATAGCAAATAATTTAGCTGGTGCTGGATATTCAGAAGGCGGAGAAACAATTCTTTCGTGAAGATTGATATTAAATTTTCGCTTGCTATCAATGACGCAACTAAGTGTAGGTACCTCCTCTCTTGAAGGGTACTCATTGGCGACCATATTGTATTCAGCGTTTTTTACTTCGATTGTTTTAACGGTAACCTTGTTTTTTCCATAAAAAACATAAGGACCATCTATAGAAAGGTCTGAATTGTCAGGGGTTAGGTCATCATTATCGACACAAGATGTGCTGGCTTGCAAAGGAGAAAAGATCCCTATGAAGAGAAGAAATAAAGCAATTTGTGTTATTTTGATTGATAGACCCATCGGTTTCATTTTGCATTAAACGACCAAAAATAGGAGATGGTATTTAATATACAAATAAACTGCCGTTATTTTCTGTTATTCTGATAAAATTAAGATACTGGAGCTGGTTGTTAACTTAGATTAACGTAATGGTGGGGAGTTGGAGGCGGGAAGTGGGAAGTGGGAGGTTGGAAGTTCACTCGATCGCGGAGCGTCGTAATAGTGGGGTGCTGCCGATTTTGTCATCCTGAGCAAAGTCGAAGGGTCCCACTCTCTAACTAATCAAGCTCCAACCTTTTACCGGTTTTACATGAGCTTCCAAGTAATGTTTAAGTGCCTGATGTTCTGGTTTTTCTAGTTTCGGATCGCTATCCAGAATGCGAGCAGCAATTTCACGGGCAGCTTGTAAGACTCTACCATCTCGAGCTAGATCCGCAATTCGGAAGTTGAGAATACCACTTTGTTGAGTTCCTTCAATACTTCCTGGTCCTCTAAGCTTAAGATCCGCTTCTGCGATTTCAAAACCATTATTGGTGCGTACCATAGTTTGAATACGCTCTTTTGCCTCTTTGCTTAATTTGAAACTAGACATGAGGATACAAAAAGATTGCTCAGCTCCACGTCCAACACGTCCACGCAACTGATGTAATTGGGAAAGTCCAAAGCGTTCTGTATTCTCAATAATCATAACAGAAGCGTTGGGAACATTTACACCAACTTCGATTACAGTGGTAGCGACCATAATTTGTGTTTCTCCTCTAACAAAACGCTGCATTTCAAAGTCCTTGTCTTTTGCTTTCATTCGACCATGAACGACACTGATTTGGTAGTCTGGCATCGGAAAATCTCGCAACAAAAGTTCATAGCCGGTTTCGAGGTTTTGCAAATCCAATTTTGCAGATTCTTCAATTAAAGGGAAGACGATATAAATTTGTCGGCCTTTTGCGATCTCCGATTTCATGAACCCGATAACGCGAAGTCGATTGCTTTCTGTTTTGTGTAAAGTTTCAATGGCCTTTCTTCCTGGAGGTAGCTCATCGATAACTGAAACATCCAAATCACCATACAAGGTCATGGCAAGCGTACGTGGAATAGGAGTGGCCGTCATGACTAAAATGTGAGGTGGATACTTAATTCCTTTTCTCCAAAGTTTTGCACGTTGCGCTACCCCAAATCGATGTTGCTCATCTGTAATAGATAATCCAAGGTTTTTGAAAACCACCCAATCTTCAATTAATGCATGTGTACCGATGAGAATGTCAATTTCACCAGCTTCCAATCGTTCTAAAAGTGCTGCTCTTTTTTTACCTTTTACAGAACCAGATAGGAAGGCAACTTCAATGTCGAGTCCTTCAAGGTATTCTGAAATGGATATGAAATGTTGTTGTGCTAAAATTTCAGTTGGTGCCATGAGGCAAGCTTGAAAACCATTGTCTAAAGCAAGCAACATGCTCATGAGTCCAACAATTGTTTTTCCACTTCCTACATCACCTTGCAGTAATCGGTTCATTTGGACACCAACTTTGAGGTCGTATCTAATTTCTTTGAGCACTCTTTTTTGAGCGCCAGTTAATTCGAAAGGAAGTTTCTCTTTGAAAAAACGATTGAAGTAATCACCAACCTTTTCAAAGATATGTCCTTTTATAGCCGTTTTTCTTCGTCTTCGTATTTGTAGCAAACGCATTTGTAGAAAAAATAATTCTTCAAATGTGAGTCTCGCTTTTGCAGCATCCAATTCACCTTGCGACTTTGGAAAATGAATGTTTTTTAAAGCAGCATAATGAGAAGGAAATTTGAATTTTTGGATGATGTAACTGGGTAAGTTCTCAGGCAATTCATGTGGACTTATTTTTTCAAAAAGTGCCGCCATTGCTTTTCCACGTCCTTTAGAATCAAGTCCTTTTGAATTGAGTTTTTCAGTACTAGGGTAGACAGGAGCAAAAGTATTTGCTTTGCTGGTGTTCGCTTCTGTGACCGCTTCTATCTCAGGATGGGGAATGCTGATGTTGCCCCTGAAATTGTTGACCTTGCCGTAGACGATATATTCGCCACCAATGTTTAGATTTTTTTCTAACCAAGAGACTCCTTTAAACCAGATCAATTCAATGACTCCCGTCTCATCTCGGAAGTTAGCAACGAGTCTTCTCTTTCCTCCTTGTCCCGCAACGGATAGCCGTCGCAGGATGCCACGCAATTGTATCTGTTGAGTTTGGTAGTTAATATCTCGAATTTTGTGAAACTGTGTTTTATCCACATATCGGAAAGGGAACTGCATTAGTAAGTCACGAAACTTGAAAATACTCAGTTCTTTCTTTAGAAGGTCAGCACGTG
Source organism: uncultured Saprospiraceae bacterium (assembly GCA_937959375.1). Taxonomy (GTDB): domain Bacteria; phylum Bacteroidota; class Bacteroidia; order Chitinophagales; family Saprospiraceae; genus CALGLS01. The sequence continues at coordinate 6,438 of CALGLS010000246.1, read as the reverse complement.
ATGGGCCAATTCCTTTAAGGAATTCGATGGGGCTTTCAAGTATGTCTGTATTTTGACTCATCTAGTTAATGCTATGCTACAAATGTATTGACGATTTTGTAATTAGTGTAATCTGTTAGAGTGCAATTTTTTTATTTTTCTCGATATCTTGCAACGATCTGGTGTTTTATATTGTAATAAGCTAGACAATTGTTTTTTAATTGAACTATCTTTGTCCCAATTTAATTATCATGGAATCAAAAAGACAAAAGCAAGTTGCGGAAACTGTAAGACGCCATTTTAGCATCATTCTGCAACAAGAAGGAGGATATATTTATGGACCGGAAGTTTTAGTAACGGTTACTTCAGTACTCGTTACACCAGATTTGGCTTTAGCCAAAATATATCTAAGTATATACAATACAGAAAATAAGCAGGCTGTTATCCTACAGCTTCAAGAGCATATTCACAAACTCCGACAAGGTTTAGCTCATCGAATTCGTAAGCATGTACGACGTGTACCGGTCATTAATATTTATGAGGACGATACACTGGATGAGATGTACCGATTGAATAGTCTTTTTAATAAACTGGATGAGATAAAAGATAAAGGAGAAGGAAACCCAGAGGACTTACCCGCGGTGGATTAAAAAAGCTTGTTGAACTTGACAGCTTCAAGGATTCAAGATTTTTTTAATCTATTCTAAGCTATTAATATTGATCTTCTTGGCTAGATTACTTGGAATACGTACTTCCTTATTTTCAATCAATAAGCCTACCTGCCTTGTGGTTTTTTCTGCTATAGAAAAAACGGTCCCCGGAGTCAATCCATAACGCCAAAGTTGGGAACTGACATGTTCGTTGAGTTGCTGAGAAGCAATCTTAGCTTCCTGCAATAATTTGAGATTGATTAAAGGAGAAATATTAAATCCTCTTTCTTTTGAAGGAATCGGAGATCCGTGTGGGTCCATTGTTGGAAAACCTAATTCAGAATCAACATCGTCCAGTAATTCATCAGTCAATAAGTGTTCGTATTTTTCAGCTTCTTCGTGGATTTGATCTTCTGTCATTCCCATTTCTTGTACCATATATGTTTCCCACAAACGGTGTGCTCTGACCAAGCGATTTGATTCAGCAGTACCATTTTGGGTTAGTGCTAATTCACCTGCTTTTTTTGTAAAAAAACCTTTTGATGAAAGCGTCGCAATATGTCGTTTGAGTGTTGCTTTGTTAAAGCCAAGTCGTTCGCTTAGATTATCAAAAGTAAGTAGACCTTTCTCTTGAAGTCGACTCGCTTGCTTCATGGTGTCTTCCAATTGAATTTTGATTTTCAATTTTTTAGAACGGAAGTATCTAAATACCAAACCTTTCTTTGGTGAAAAGAAAACAGCAAATAAATAAATTAATGTTGCTGTGATCGTCATGGCAGGTCCTGGAGTCGTTTCCAAACTTACTGCTAGAAAGAAACCAAAGATGGCAGATAGCAAACCAATAAGGGCAGCTATGAAAACAACGGTACTGAGTTTGTCTGAAATGAGTAGGGCCGTAGCGGCAGGTGTTACGAGCATTGCAACGACTAAAATAACTCCAACGGTCTGCAGGGAAGCAACCACTGCAAATGACAATAACAACATCAAGAAGTAATGTACCATCGAAGTAGATATTCCCATGGTAGCTGCAATCACAGATTGAAAAGTAGTGATGAATAAGTAGCGATAAAAAACAATTACGCTAAGTAAGACATAAAGTGTAGTAGCTGCTGTGATATATAAATCTTCGTCTGATACTCCAAGAATATTTCCAAAAAGGAAATCGTGCAAATCGAGATGCACTCCGGGTTTACGGCTGATCTCAGAAATTCCCATAACACCGATGGCAAACATGGCTGTAAAAACGATACCGATTGCAGCATCATTTTTAGTTTTTACATTTTGTTGAATCCAAGTGATACCAATGGCTGTTACCAAACCAGCAATCACTGCGCCTGCAAAGAAACCCAATGAATTATGACCAATCAGAACAAAAGCGACCACTACTCCAGGCAATATTGCATGCGATAATGCATCGCCAATCAAAGCCATATTTCTCAATACGATAAAACAACCGAGCACACCACACATGACACCTACGAGTGAAGACGCGATCAAGGCACGAATGGCCCATTCTTGTTGGATTGCAAATAAGAATTCTTCCATTAGGACAAATTTACTGCAATATTTACAATGTGCAAAATAAATTTTTAGATTAGTCTAAAAATTAAGAGAATCAAGCTATTTACTGTTTGAATGAGGAAGAATTAAGCAGTTTTGGTGAGCTCCTGAAGCATACCTTCCTTCATTGCGTAGGAGGAAACCACAATTTCTTTTGTGTTTGTTAGCTGAAGAATGCTATTGATTAATAGCAGTGCGACTACAATTAAATCGGCTCTTGAATTGGGGAGTTTATCTTTTTTAAGACGTTCTTCTAAGGTCATCCCTATGATTTCCGTGTGAAGAGGAAAGTATTTCTCTACCGAGAAAGCGACCATGTTTGGATGCTTACGGGCTTTCGCCAAATTATCCTCTAATACATCAAAGGTACCTGAGGCGCCAATGAGTCGGTTGGTAGGATGTTCTTTTAATGCTGACGAAAGTGAAGCGAGGGTGCTCTTCAAATAAGCTTCTAAATTTTCAATTTCAGATTTACTGATAGGATCACTTTTGTGAAATTGATTGTAAAGTACGGCTACTCCAATTGGAAAACTTTCAGCCCATTGTACGCCATCTTTATTCGCAATGATAAATTCTACACTGCCACCTCCTATGTCCATGATCAGATCATTTGTTTGATCAAATTTGACAACTTGTTGTACACCAAGATAAATAAGACGCGCTTCTTCTTGACCGGGAATGATGTCGATTTCTATCCCAGTAGAAGCTTTTACTTCTTTGATGAATTGAGGGGTGTTACTGGCAGTGCGTAATGCGGCTGTGCCGAAAGCTTTGACAACTTTGACGGGGTGAGATAATAATGTTTTGTGAAATTTTTGAATGGCCTTTAAGCCACGTTGAAAAGGAGCGTTTCCTATTTTAGAAATCCCTTTTTCAGCGAGGTGGACGTATATTCTTTCGCGATGTACTTCAACTAATTGGCCCTCTTCGTTTTGTTGGACGATTAGTAAGTGAAAGGTGTTGGTTCCCAAATCAATAACAGCGTATCGCGTCATAATTTTTATTGCTGAGATGGTGCTCCAGCTCCCACTGCTTTTAGTGCCTGAGCAATGTTGTTACTGAAAAATTGTTTCCCTGCATCAGCCATGTCGTTGGCGTAAGTTGCTTTACCATCTTTAAAGAAGACAAAAAAGGCACAGCCATCTGTAAAGTAAAACTCTGCTTCAAGAATATATTCTCCTTTACTTTGGTAAAAGATTCTTCCCGAAGGTTTACAATTAGCAGCGGTAGGTGCAGGTGGAGCTTGTGAGACATGACCAAGCGTTTGACGTATGCTCGACAGCTCATCTAAACTAATACTCATGGGTAATCTCGGATCATAAAATGTGTAATCAATAAAGTCGCAATTGACGTTCAAGTTCTCCATTTCCGCCAAGGTAATGCTAGGTAGGTTAACTTGGTGAACGGCAGCAGGTGCCGGTGGTGGCGGAGTTGCTGCGGGAGGTGTTGTAGGCTTATCATTTTTGCAAGCAATTAAAGACAATAAAAATACAAGAGAAAAAATATAGCGAAGCATAATTATAAAATTGAATAGAGTTTTTGAAGTTGAGTTTAAAACTTATAGGTACCAGTAAAGGTAATGTGCTTACTTAACAACGAAGGATGGTTTACCGCATCAGTTTTATTATTGTTAAACAATAGTAGGATACCACGATTGAATCGAGCAGTTATCCCAATTTTTTTATTAAAGAAATAAGTTACTCCAGCCAGCGCACCGAAATAATTGTCATTGAAATAATCTTTCAATTGGTCAAAAGAATCTTCTGAGTCTAGTTTGGTACTAATGAGTCGGCCGTAAGCAAGTCCAGCATGAAAATGGATACGATAGTAATTCTCATCTTCGATATACCAATCTTTGTAGTTAATAGTTACAGGGATCTCAGCGTAATTAAATGTAGCATTAAAAGGGTTGATGCTGTTTTGATTATTAGGAACCGATCGACTACCAAGTTGATTGTAGCGTAGTTCTATTCCTACGTCTAGCTTTTCTTTGATAGCAACAAAAGCTTGAAGCCCTCCGACGATACCAATCTTATGAAAGCCAGCATAGGCGTCACCATCAATCTGAGAGGCATTTATTCCCAAAACTGCTCCGGCGCTGAATCGTTGAGCATAACTAGTTCCTAAAATGAATAAGCATAAAGCTAAACAGGAAATATATTTTTTAAAGTTTAGAGACATTTGATTTGAATTAGATTTAACAAAAAGGTTTTCTTGTCGTTTATATTTAAACGATTTCATTTGTCAAAAATAAGCGATCATAAACGTAGTAATATTTTAATCTAAAGTTTTTAAACAACTTCTCCATTAAGTCCACGTTCCTTAGCTATATTTTTGCGATATTTGAAGCCTATTTAACTCAACTTCGAATTGCGAAGATACGTGTTTCAGTGGATAGAAACACTTTATAGGTGAATCAAACGTATAGAAGTTGTTTTAAAATAGAATGATGATTTTTTTGTAAATCATTGATCCTCATTACTTCACTTAAATATTTTTCACTGTAGCTATGGCTACGAAAAATTATTTAAGCTTTGTACTGAGAACCAAACTTCTACAAGAAATTTCAATCTCCATTTTAAAACAACTTCATAGATAATACCATAACATGATTAAGTATACCAAACATTTTTTAAAAAAGATTGAAGACCTATTTAAAGAACTAGAATATACAGTTCGCTATGAAAGAGGTAATTTCAAATCAGGATATTGTATTGTAGAGGATAAACAAATCGCTGTGATCAATCGATTTTTTGAAGTAGAAGCTCGAATCAATGTTTTGCTAGAGATTTTGAATAACGTTGAAATTGATGCAACAAGGCTTGACGAAAAAAATACCACTTTCTTTAAGCAATTGAAAGCTTTTGCAGGAAATGATGCTGAAGCAGCCAAAGCAGCAGCTGAAGAGGTGGAGAAGAACCTAGTAGAAACGAAAGAATCTGAAAGTATTGAACAAGAGGTGGAGACGGCAGAAGTGGAAACAGCAGAAGCAGTTGTTGAATCTGAAGTAACAACCCCAGAGGCAGAGCCAACAGTTACAGACGAAGCTCAAATGAAGTCAGAAGCAGAGGTGCTTGAATAATCAGCTGCTCTTAGGCAACTCCAATTACTTAATAATAAAGTCATTAAAACCCTCCAATCAATTTGAAAGTCACATTCCTAGGTACAGGTACTTCTCAAGGTGTTCCGGTTATTGGTTGTGACTGTGAAGTTTGTACTTCCACCAATCCGAAAGATAATCGTCTCAGATGTTCTATGATGATTTCTACTGAGGAAACCAATCTAGCAATTGATTGTGGACCTGATTTTAGGCAGCAAATGATGCGAACGGGCATTTCCCGTCTTGACGCTGTTTTGCTCACACATCAGCATAATGATCACATCATAGGGATGGATGACGTGAGGCCTTTTAATTTTCGATCTAGAAAGAACATGTCAGTTTATGCAACGACCAGTGTTCAGTCAGAATTAAAAGAACGTTTTGCTTACATCTTTGCTAAAGACCCATATCCAGGAGCTCCTCGATTGGAATTAATTACCATCGATAAGACTACTCCTTTTCAAATAAATGATATAAAAGTACAACCAATAGAGGTCATGCATGGTTATATGCCTGTGTTAGGATTTCGGTTCGATAATTTTACGTATATTACTGATGCTAAAACAATTACAGATGAAGAGTTTTCCAAATTGGAAGGCACAGAAATAATGGTTTTAAATGCCTTGCATCATCGAAAACATCATTCTCATTTAAATCTGGAAGAAGCTTTAGAGTGGATTGAGCGAATAGCTCCCAAGAAAGCTTATTTACTTCATATCAGTCATTTGATGGGAAAACATGATGAAGTCAACAACCAATTACCCGAAAACGTGGAATTAGCCTATGATGGCCTGATATTAGACATATAACAAAAAAAAACACATGCGTTAGAATTGGAAGCAAGATATTGAAGACTAAAACACTCAACTCGTTCTTTGCTCAGCCAAATCAAGTACAAATCAAAACCAACTTTAGTCCGTTGAATAGCAAAGAGCTTGCTTTTCAAGGTTAAAACGCATTGAATTATATTGATTTGCCATTAATCTCAGTTATTTAAGTTATCGAGATTAATATGAAGTTGTTTAAAAAGTATCTTCAATCTTGCAGATAAGCCATTGATCGCCAATACTTCAGCTATTGATATTTCCCGTAGCTATGGCTACGAAAAAATAAATGAGCTTTGTCTTGACAATCAAGCCATTATCTCTA
>CALGLS010000245.1 GCA_937959375.1 uncultured Saprospiraceae bacterium | reverse complement strand
CGAACCAATGCCATACATGCGCTACGGAGCAGAAGGTATTGAAGACGGTGCTATCCAGCAAATGGATACGGCCATGCGCCTACCTGTAACGGTGGCTGGCGCACTCATGCCGGATGCACATCAAGGATACGGACTACCAATCGGTGGTGTACTCGCCGTAAAAAATGCAGTGATTCCATATGGTGTTGGAATGGATATAGGTTGTAGAATGTGCCTAAGCATCTACGATCGCAAACCGACTGTACTAGAAAATAATCTCCGTGATTGGCGTGACATCCTACTCAAAAACACCTGTTTTGGCAAAAAGACTTTTGACAAACCAATGGACGATGAAGTTTTACACCATCCGCTTTTCAAAGAAATTTCATTACTAAAAACATTACAGAAAAAAGCTCGTGGCCAAATCGGTTCATCTGGCTCCGGCAATCACTTTGTTGAATTTGGTATAGTAGAACTGACTGATCCAAACAATGAATTCAACTTACCTGTCGGTGAATATCTTGGTGTACTTTCGCATTCTGGTTCGAGAGGATTGGGAGCAAGTATTGCGCGTCACTACACCAATCTTGCCATGGAAAGATGTTTACTCCCACGGGAAGCGAAACACCTCGCTTGGTTAGGCCTTGACACTGCTGAAGGACAAGAATATTGGTTAGCGATGAATCTTGCTGGCGATTATGCGTCTGCCTGCCACAACCACATCCACAAACGAATCAGTCAAAAAATGGGAGACACTCCTATTGCTGTTGTAGAAAACCATCACAACTTTGCTTGGAAAGAAAATATGCCCGATGGCTCTGAAGTGATCGTTCACCGAAAAGGTGCAACACCTGCAGGTAAAGGTGTACTCGGCATTATTCCTGGTTCGATGACTGCTCCCGGATTTATCGTCAGAGGCACCGGAGAAGTACACTCCATCAACTCTGCAGCTCACGGAGCAGGTCGCTTAATGTCTCGTACAAAAGCCAAACAATCCATTACCAAAAAAGAATTTAAAAAGGTACTAAAAACAGAAGGAGTAGAATTGATTGGAGGCGGATTAGATGAGGCGCCTTTTGCTTATAAAAATATTCATGAGGTGATGGAACGTCAGAAAAAATTAGTTGAAGTCGTTGGATCTTTCTTGCCTAAGATTGTGAGAATGGATAGCTAGTGATGGGGAAGTTCAAGTTTAAATATCAAACTCAAGTTCAAATTTAATTCCCTCGATCGTGCTCGCATTGAAATTGAATTTGACACTTGACTTTGATCACCTAATTTTTAAATTTTTAACCAACAACACTTCTTCAAAATCAGCTCCTTTCAAAAAAATTATAAAAAAAATTACACCACGGGAACTATCTCTTTCTCTACTCAGTTATAGTGCTGTCTCTCACAAGGGACAAACATTATTTTTAAACCAAAATCCTTTTAGATGACTAAATCATCAAATCAAATTTACGCCTCTCCTCTTTAGTAGCTTCTTAGAAGTCTGCTAATTAAAGGATGGCAGACTGAAGTGAATTTTCATTTCAATATAAGATTGGACTTAGGTCAAAAAATAACTACCGGCAAACTCAAGAACAGTTTCCAAACGGAAACGCCTATAAGAGCGCTATTAAAATCCCGACTAGTTCCGGATTGATGGCGAAAGATACAGATCAATTAAAATTTGAGTGTTCGGTTTTTTGAATAGGAATAGGAATTAGAGTGTGAATTAGAATGTGAATTAGAATGTCCCGTTACCGTGAACTCGCGTTAGTGGGACATTCTAACTCTAATTCACATTCTAATTCCCATTCGCTCGGGGCGTAAATGGTATCGACGGGCATACTAATGATCAGGCATGAAGGGACTTAGTGACTAAAGTCCTGATCTTCTTTGTGAGTTATTTTGCAAAGATGTGTATGGTCCGGACTCGGGTTCGACTCCCGGACGCTCCACTATGAATTAGAATGGGAATCGAAATTAGAATTAGAATTGCCCGTTATCGCAAACTCGCGTTAGTGGGAAATTCACATTCCAATTCACATTCTAATTCTAATTCTAATTCCCCTCCCCTCGTATTTCATTCCAAGTCTGAAACAAGGATTCTTGTGAGGGACGATTCTCAGGAACTTCTCGCAAGGGCTGACAAGGTCTCAATGTGTTTTTCAAATCTGCAGGTAAGGTTTGATATAATTTTGTGCCTTTCGTTTTCCAATCAATCATTTTATCGCTGAGTTCTTTAATTACTTTTCCTGGGTTTCCAACAACCAAACTTCGTGGAGGAATAACGGTATCTGCTTTCACGAAAGTGAGGGCGCCAATAATGGAGTTATCTCCTATTTCTACTCTGTCCATTATCACCGCGTTCATTCCGACCATGACATTCTTTCCGACGTTGGCACCATGAATAATTGCACCATGTCCGATGTGTGCTCCTGCTTGCAAAACAACGGTCACCCCAGGGAACATATGGATAGTACAATTCTCTTGTACGTTGCATCCGTCTTCAATTACAATGCCTCCCCAATCTCCACGAATGGCTGCACCTGGTCCGATATAAACATCTTTACCTATGATCACATTTCCGGTCACTGCCGCTTGTGGATGCACAAAAGAGGATTCGTGTACAACTGGGATGAAGCCTTTGAATTCGTATACCATGATTAATTTTATTTTTTTGTAAAAATAGGATTAATATGTTTAAGTCGTAGTTTTCTATGTTGGGTTTGTTTGATTGGACTTGTTGTTTTTTGATTTCGCGCTTTAGTTTTAGGTTGCTTTTTAGCTGGACTGAAATTCAGGATCCGGCTCTGTTTTTTTTTGCTCGATTTCGTTGGCACTTTCTACTAATTCACGCGATCGGTTTTCGGACCCCGAATTTTAGTTCGGCTTAACAAGATAAAAAGCCAGATTAAACAAGTCTGTTAAAAACAAAAAATCCCGAATCTACCAACTGGCAAATTCGGGATTTTTTATAAGTGAATTACAAAACTAGTCGTCTCCCATAAAGAAAGATAATAGTCTCAAAATTTCTAGGTATAACCAAACAAGTGTAAATAGTAAACCCATTCCGTAATACCATTCCATATATTGAGGTGCACCTTGGCCTTCTCCTTTTTCGAAGTTATCGAAATCGAGTAACAAGTTCATAGATGCAATTACAATAATGATACACGAAACGCCAATTGCGACAGGACCTCCATCGTGTAAGAATGGAATTGAAATTCCAAACATATACAAAACGATATTTATCAAATATAATAACATCACCGCTCCAACAGCCATTGACACACCTGCTCGGAATTTCTGACTAACGGTAATCAAACCTGATTTATAAAGTGCTAACATCATAAATAAAATTGCAAAAGTCAAGGATGCTGCATTGAGTACAATTCCACTATATGCAGTCGCATACATGACAGAAACAGTACCAACTAAAAGTCCTTCAATCAATGCGTATATTGGAGCTAAAGTTGGAGCTCTAGACGGCTTCTTTGATGTAAAGAAATAAACAACCGCACCTCCAATGATGTACGGAATCAATAGCACTCGAAATGGAAACATCGCTCCAACAGCTGCACCAAGCAACATGATTCCAAACAGCATAAACGTTTTATTTACCGCCCCATTGGCAGTCATCAACTCACCAGGTGCGTGACCAACTAAGCCTTCATCAAGAACAGCGTCATCCGCGTAGGAATCATTCTTGAACATCGGATTATTGGATTTGGTAAAAGCATCAAATTTACTCATTGTTATTTTTTTTAGTTTTAGTAGTTTTTAGTTGAAACTAAAAACACTTTGATATAACCGAAATATAACAAGTTTTTATCCATTTTTAGTTAATACCATGTTATAATTCTTTGTAATATGGGTTTTTATATCCCTTTCCAGGGAAAATTATACCCTTTTACACTTTTTCAATAATCGTAGCATAACCCTGCCCCACTCCAATACACATCGTCACCAGCGCATAGCGTTTGTTTTGTTTGTGTAATTCGATGGCAGCTGTTTGCAAAATTCGAGTACCAGACATACCTAGTGGGTGACCGATTGCGATGGCACCTCCATTTGGATTGATACGTGAATCATCGTCTGCAAGTCCCCATTTTCGAGTACAAGCTAATGCTTGCGCAGAGAAAGCTTCGTTCAATTCAATGATGTCCATATCTTCCATGGTTAAGCCAGCTTTTGCTAAGGCCTTGTTTGATGCGAAGACGGGGCCGATCCCCATGATACGTGGTTCTACTCCTGCCGTTGCGGAACTTACGATTCTTGCTTTTGGTGTTAAACCAAAACGCTTTACCGCATCTGAAGAAGCGACTAACATGGCTGCTGCACCATCATTCAACCCCGAGGCATTCCCAGCTGTAACTGTACCGCCATTTTCTAGCTTCTTAAATGCTGGTCGAAGTTTTGCGAGGCCTTCCATCGTTGTACTTGCACGGATGAACTCATCTTTGTCAAACAAAATTGGATCAGCTTTTCTTTGTGGAATGGAAACACCTACAATCTCTTCTGCTAATCGCCCACTTGCCTGAGCTGCTGCCGCTTTTTGTTGCGACCAACAAGCAAACTTGTCCTGATCTTCGCGATTGATTTGGTACATCTCTGCTAGGTTTTCGGCCGTAGATCCCATCCCTTCAGTTCCGTATAAATCTGTCATTTTTGGATTAACAAAACGCCAACCGAATGAGGAGTCATGCATCTTTGCATCTCGTCCGTATGCTTTTGACACTTTTGAAATAACAAATGGGCCTCGTGTCATATGTTCTACTCCTCCTGACACAAACAAATCGCCATCGCCCGTTTGGATGGCTCGATGTGCATGTATCACAGATGACATACCTGATGAACATAAACGATTCACGGTTTCTCCCGGTACAGACCAAGGCAGTCCTCCCAACAAAGAAGCCATGCGTGCAATATTTCGGTTGTCTTCTCCTGCTTGATTCGCGCATCCTAAAATACAATCGTCAATTGCTGCAGGATCAACGCTTTCATTTCGTTTCATCAATTCACGAATCGGAATTGCTGCCAAATCATCCGTACGAATTGGTGCAAGTGTTCCAGTAAATTTTCCGATTGGTGTTCGGATGGCGTCAATAATGAATGTTTCTTTCATGTCCTATTTTTAAGTTCTTTTATTAAAGTTGTTTCTTAACTTTCAGGAATCCATTCTTTCGATGTTCGATAAACGGTTCCTTTAAATAAAGCGACCACTTGAGCATCAGCTTTAGTGACGGCTACTTGGTATACTCCTATTTTTCTAGAAAGGTGTTGGAGTTTTGCTTCTGCAAAAATGACATCGCCCCTTTGTAAGGCTACAGTATGTGAGATGGAGGTTTCCACCGAAACGGATTTACGACCATGCGAGTTGGATGCAAACGCAAATGCGCTATCTGCAAATGAAAAAGTGATGCCACCATGTGCTGCTCCCATACCGTTCGTCATCTCTTTTCGAATAGTCATTTTTAGTTTGGAATAACCTTCATCAACTTCAAGAATTTCGATTCCTAGCCATTGGCTAAAAGCATCGTTATCGTACATTTGTTGTTGAACTATGTGCTGCGCTTTTTCTTTTGCTGTCATGACATGGTGTTGTTTGGAAGACGGAAGTCTGAACCTGTCTAGCTGCGCTACCAGATAGAGACCGGAGACGGAAGTTCTCGTCTGACGTAAGTTATAGTACTAGCACACTTCGGTCTTTTTTCTCTAAAAAAAAGTCTTTTTATCGCGAGCCATTCTCCTAAGTTGTGGGCTACAACGATAGCGTGGTTCTAAGTATTCGTGATGCAGATCATCTAATCTTTTAACACACTCCTCGATTCCAATTTCATCTGCCCACTTCAACAATCCTTTGGGATAGTTTACGCCTTTGGTCATAGCCAAATCAATATCATCACGACTTGCGATATTTAAGTACATCGCATCTGCTGCTTCATTGATCAACATTGCGACTACTCTGTCTACTATTTTTTGGCCGAGCACTTTATCTTTATTCGGCTCAGGATTAACGGCTCCTTCCGCATAATCATAATAACCACGCCCGCTTTTCCGACCAAGGTAACCCGCCTCTGACAAACGTTTTTGCGTAAACGCTGGCTTGTATCTTGGGTCATAATAAAATGATTTAAAAACCGTTTCGGTTACCTTATAATTGATGTCATTCCCTATATAATCCATCAGTGTGAATGGGCCCATTCTGAAACCAGCAATTTCTTTCATTGCCCAATCTATCGTCGGCACATCTGCAATTCCTTCTTCCAATATTCTGAGTGCTTCTCCATAAAAAGGACGCGCTACTCTATTGACGATGAAGCCAGGTGTATCTTTGGTTACTACCGTTAATTTGCCCCAGCTATCAATCATTTTTTGTGATTCTCCCAATACCTTTTTGCTTGTCTGAATCGCAGGAATAATTTCCACCAACTTCATTAATGGTGCTGGATTAAAAAAGTGAATTCCGATGACACGATCTGGTCTTTCGCAAGCGGATGCGATTGATGCGACAGATAATGAGGAAGTATTTGTTGCGAGGATGCAGTCGTTTGAAACTAAGTCTTCCAGCTGTTCAAAAACTGCTTTTTTTATTTTCAGGTCTTCGATTATTGCTTCGATGATTAGTCCACAATCTCTGAATGAAGATAGGTTTTCTACGAAGTAAATTCGTCCAAATATAGCTTTAGCAGTCGGGTCGTCGATGCGACCTTTCTCTACTAACCTGTTTAGAATTTTTTGTAG
>CALGLS010000244.1 GCA_937959375.1 uncultured Saprospiraceae bacterium | reverse complement strand
CGCATCCAACTACCCAAACCATAAAGTTGTGAGAACCCGCCTTTTATCAAACCAAAGCGAGTGTAGAAGTTTAGCTCAGGATCACTAATTCTGGATGATTCACTTAATTTGTAATTTGCAAAATAGGGATCTGCAACGCTAGGTTCAGACATGTGTACCAAAACAAGTTTTACTTTCTTTAGATCAAATTTATCCGTCATTTTCGAAAGATCATCAAGGGCTTCTTTACAGAAAACGCAACCAAAATGTCTCAAGAATACAAGCAAAACAGGTTGTGATAGAGATAAATCCCTAACATTTTCTCCCTTGTTCGTCTGCATCATCTGCAGGATATCTGCATCAACTTGTGCTATCATAGTTATGTATTTTTATAACAAATGTTGAATGGTTTAAAACAACGAATTGAATAGATTGTTCATCTTTTTTTAAACAACTTTAGTTATTAGCAGCCATTCTCATTTGCCAACGGAAATTTACACAAGCAAATTGAATATAAAGACAAGAGGCCATTTCTTTTTTAAAGAAATGACCTCCATAAGTCTTATTTAAGAGTTTAACATTTTGCGAAAGCAAAATAACCTCTGCGTCTCCATGCGTCCCACTACAAAAGCAGGCACTCAGCGCCTCTGCGCCTCAGCGTTCAAAACAACGCATTATCAAAGAACTCAGCTCCCTCTTACTTCAATTTCATTTTGTTGAAAACCTTCATTACGCCCTGAACCGCCTTAGCAGAATTGTGCAGTAATTTAGTCTCAGACTTGTTTAGCTTAAGCTCAATCACCTCAGTGATACCTTTTTTACCCAATTTAACTGGCGCACCAAGGAACATGTCTTTCAAACCGTACTGGCCATTCAACTTAACACAGCATGGGAAAATTCGGTTTTCGTCCTTTACAATAGACTCAACCATCTGAGCAGCAGCAGCTCCAGGAGCATACCAAGCCGATGTACCCATTAGCTTAACTAATTCTCCACCGCCTTTCTTTGTTCTTTCAACGATAGCTTTTAGCTTGTCTTTGTCAATCATTTCCGTTACTGGAATACCACCAACAGTAGTGTAACGTGGTAGAGGTACCATCGTGTCACCATGTCCACCCATCAATACCGCTTGGATGTCTTTTGGAGATACATTAAGTTCAGTTGCAAGGAAAGCTCTGTAACGAGCAGTATCCAAGATACCAGCCATACCAAATACTCTAGTGTCTTTCAACTTAGAAGCTTTGAATGCAGCATAAGTCATCACGTCCAATGGGTTGGAAACGATAATGATAATCGGATTCTTAGAATACTTCATGATAGAAGTAGTTACAGAAGAAACGATTTTTGCGTTGGTAGAAATTAGATCATCACGGCTCATACCCGGACGACGTGGAATACCTGCAGTAATAACGACGATGTCAGAATTACGTGTCTTGCGGTAATCGCTAGTACCTGTAACGGTAGTACTATAATAATCAATAGGAGCTTGTTGCCAAGTATCTAAAGCTTTACCCTTAGCGAAATCTCCTTTAATGTCTAATAAAACTACTTCTTTTACAATGTCTTTGTGAGCCAATACGTTGGCAACAGTAGCGCCTACATTACCGGCACCTACTACAGTTACTTTACTCATATTTTATTAAGGTTATAGATTGGTGGAATAATTTTGGTGCAAAAGTAGGCATTTTTTTGAACCCTAACAGCTAAAAAGGAGAAAGATTGCTATTTTGAAGACATTGACTTCAACCAAAATTTCTTAACTTTGTTAAGTTGAATAGTATGTTTTAAGCAGAAATCTGGCCTTTCCTTTTTTTGGTTTAAAAACACATTTCTTACTTTAAATAATTTAAGACACTAAAAATCTAATCGATTATGAAAAAAATTCTTCAATTTATAGGTGTTATGGCCTTGACATTATTAGCGCTTCCAACTACGGCTCAGCACTTTACAGGCGGGCATGTATGTGGAGTAAGAGGAGCTGATGCTGCAATGGTAAAGGCACAAATGATGCAGAACAGAGAAGAGATGCGTGACTACGTACACCAAAGAGGTGCAATTACTTACGTACCAATGAAAATTCACTTAGTAGCTAATGCTGCTGGTGAAGGGCGTGTTGCAGAACGAAATGCGCTTAGAATGCTTTGTGATGTAAATGAAATTTACCTACAGCATGAAATTCAATTTTACATTAGCAACGGCTTTAACTACTTTAATCATAACAATACTTATCAAGATCCTACCTCTACTTCAGCTTTTATTAAGTTGTCAAGTGAAAAGGTAAACAATGCGGTTAACGTATTTCTTGTGCTTAACATTGACACAGGTGGTGACGGTAACACACTTGCTTATTACCAACCTCCAGTAGGTTCAGCTGATTGGATTGTTGTTTCTGCAGGTAGTGTGCTTGACGCAAACGTATTGGCGCACGAACTAGGTCACTTCTTTAGCTTAAGTCATCCGTTTTATGGTTGGGAAAACAACCCTTATGATGCTGTGGAACATGGTAATCCACTATTTAGTAACTACGCACCAAGTACATCTGTACCTGGTCTTGTTGAAAATGATAGAGCGGATCAGTCTAACTGTACAGTTGCTGCTGATGGTATTTGTGATACACCACCTGATTACCTTTTCGGATTTACGCAAAGTGGCTGTGGTGAATTCCAAGGACAAGTAATGGACTGGCAAGGAGATCTTGTTGATCCAATGGAAAACAATATGATGAGTTACTTCGGTGGTTGTCCGGTATATGAATTTACTCCTGATCAGGTTGATGCAATCAATATTAGTCTTGAAAGTAGTGGAAGAAATTACATCAACCCAGGTACCACTCCAGGTCTTGACGAAATTAACTCAGTTCCTACCTTAACTTTACCGGTAGATGAATCTACCGTACAGTTTTCTTCAGTTACTTTTAACTGGGATGCAGTGCCAGGCGCAACACATTATTTATTCGAAATTGATCGTTTGGATGGTTTTGGTTTTATGCCAAGATATATTACCACTACAAACCTTTCACAAACATTGACAGATCTAGAAAATGATAGAACGTACTACTGGAGAGTTCTTCCTTTTTCTGATTACAGAACTTGTGCTGGTTATTCTGAAGTTCATAGCTTTATGACAAGCAATTCTTCAGCTGCTACTGAGATCGCTTCAGTTGAAAACTGGTTGGTTCGTCCAAACCCAGTTGCTAAGAATGCTAATGTTGTAATCGAAATGAATACAAACGAAGCGTTTGACGCTGATGTTAAAGTTTACTCTTTGACGGGTCAGTTGTTGAGCACTACCAATAATACATTTGCAAATGGTGCTTCTACACTTGAAGTTAACACAAGTGACCTTAACACAGGGATGTACATCATTTCTGTTCAGTCTGCAAAAGGTGTTATGACGCAGAAGGTTGTTGTAAGATAGTCTAAAGACTTTACCTGACTGAGCTGTGTAAACAGTATGGCTTAGGAAGACAACTTCTTTCAATAAAAAAGCCCGTTAGCATTGCTGGCGGGCTTTTTTATTGAAGGTCTTTGAGTCTTTGAAAAGATCATTCCTCAAGCATTTTTGGAATTTTCATACAACTTCTATTTTTTGATACGACCTTTTTGTCCAGTTCGGCGCGATATTTTATGCTGTACCAGATGGTATTAAGTATTCTTGAATTAAAACTCCTTATATTATATTGTTCAAACAATCACAAACGAATAGATTATGAAAAGAAATCTTCTAATTGCAACGGTATTAGCCTTTACGGTTTTTGCATTTCCTGCTATGGCGCAAAATTTTGGCGGAAGCCATGTATGTGGTCTAAATGGAGCAGATGCAGCAATGGTAAAAGAGCAAATGATGGCAAACCGGGCAGAAATGCGTGACTTTGTTAGAAAAAGAGGAGCGATTACTTACGTTCCGGTCAGACTACATTTAGTGGCAGATAACAATGGTGGAAATCGTGTTTCTGAAAGAGCTGCGCTTGATATGATGTGTATCTTAAATGACTTTTACCTAGTACATGAAATTCAGTTCTACCTAAGTGGAAGTTTCAATTATATTGATCACAGTGTTTTGTTGGATAACCCTACTTCGGGTGATGCTTATTCAAAAATGGTTGAAGAGAAGGTGGATAATGCCATCAATGTTTTTATCAACCGTTTTATACAAAGTAGTGGAAGTCTTTCGGTATTAGCTTATTATCAACCTCCAGTTGATCAAGCAGATTGGATCGTTATCACAAAAAACAGCGTATACGGATCAAATGTATTGGCACATGAAATGGGACATTTTTTCAGTTTGAGTCATCCTTTTTTCGGTTGGGCTTCAGAACCTTATAACGAATCCTTACATGGCAATCCGGTAGGTAATATTGCACCAGATAATGTTACTGAAAATGATAGAATGGATCAATCGAATTGTATGATTGCAGCAGATGGTATTTGTGATACACCTCCTGATTTTCTTTTTGTTGCACCTGATTGTGGGGAATTTACTGAAGGAATCATGGACTTCAATAGTGAGGTCATTGATCCAATGGAAGATAATGTAATGGGGTATTTCCCAAACTGTGCCTCTTACAAACTCACACCAGATCAAGCGGATGCGGTTCATATGAGTCTTGAAAGCGATGCTAGAGATTACGTCAACCCAGGAAGTACTCCGAGCCTTGAAGAAATCGCTTCGGTTCCTTTTCTACTTACTCCGCTCAACGGATCCACGGTAGGTTATACTTCTGTTTATTTTAGTTGGCAAGAAGTTCCTGGAGCAACACGTTACCTGCTTGAGATTGACGATGTTGGAACCTTTGTTACTTCATTTCCTGGTAAAACACTTACTAACTTAGAAGAAAATGTAACTTACAATTGGAAAGTGCGCCCATTCTCGTCTTTGAAAACCTGTACCATCTTTTCTCAGCAATTTAGTTTTACAACAAACGATAGCCCAATTAGCACAACTGAAATCGCATCTGTCGAGAATTGGTTAGTTCGTCCTAATCCAATAGCTAAGAACAATAAGCTTGTGATTGAGATGAACTCAAATGAAGCCTTTGATGCTGAGATTAAAGTTTACACATTGACGGGGCAGTTGTTAAGTACGACAAACAATACTTTTGTTCAAGGAGCTTCTACTTTTGAAGTAACTACTAATGATTTGAATACAGGGATGTATATCATTTCTGTTCAATCTGGAAAAGGTGTTATGAATCAGAAGATTGTGGTTCGTTAATTCTATAATCACATTAAGGAGGCAAGTTCAAACTTAATAGCAAATTCAATTTCAATACACTCGACCCTGCGTTAGCGGGAATTGAGTTTGAGTTTGAAATTGCTATTGAGTTTTCATAGTTTTTAATTGCTCAAGCGTAACCATAAGAGGACATTACCGCTTCCGCTTCTTCTTAAACGACCAAGTAATCCGAATTCTAGAAACCTCTTCACCCTTGTCATTTCGACCGATCGAAGTCATCGTAATCGTGTGACCCTCTCCAGTATCTAAAGCTTTTTGTATCGTATCAATTACCGCTGCGCCATCTTCACAAGTGAATGTCGTGAGTGTATTGGCTTTTTTAACAAACTCTGCTTCTTGCTTTACTACCAACATAGAAACGTCCTTACGTCCATTCAAAGCAATCAAGGCAAGTATTCCAGTAGAAAACTCTCCAGCGCCAGCCT
Source organism: uncultured Saprospiraceae bacterium (assembly GCA_937959375.1). GTDB lineage: Bacteria > Bacteroidota > Bacteroidia > Chitinophagales > Saprospiraceae > CALGLS01. Next base: position 11,386 of record CALGLS010000244.1, on the reverse strand, counting down.
GAGCAGCAAAATAGATGGATTGATACGGATTTTGGGTTCGCCAGCTGTAGGGGAGTGTAACTTCTGATTTCAAATGCGTACAATATTTAACCTGTCCACCCCACCAAAACATAGAAGGCAACTTTTTAAGGTAATAATATCTCATCTTGAATTTATTGGTCAACTGACCTAATAGAATCTGAGTTTTTTCTGATTTGGGATCAAAATAGGTATTTGTTGTAGAACTAGACATGGCAGAGTGTTTTTATAAGTGGCTCTAATTTAATGAAATACAGCCGATGATCTTATGTAACGCATTTACTGAACCTAAAGTTAGTCTTTTCTGAATAAATCGCTTGTAATTATAGAAAGTGAGGGGAATGTATTCGCTTTGAAAGCACTGAATAATAGCGCATAGAAATTGAAAGAGCCACTGAAACCAAGATTTTTAATAGAAGCATGAAATTCATTTTTGAAATCCTATATAATTGATGTACTTTTGGGGCTTCAAATGAGGATTTTATCATATGCATTTTCTTATACGATCAAATCTTTATCAATCATAATCAATTAACACAATATGAATCTTCACGAATATCAGGGAAAAGAACTTTTAAAGTCATTTGGCGTGCCAATTCAAGAAGGCATCGTTGCAACTACAACGGAGGAAGCTGTAGCAGCATTTACGAAATTACAAGCAGATACAGGAACTAAGTTTGCTGTTGTCAAAGCTCAAATTCACGCAGGTGGTCGTGGAAAAGGTGGAGGAGTTAAGCTGGTTAAGAATATGGACGAGCTTAAAGAAAATGCAGGTAATATCTTAGGTATGATGCTAAAGACGCCTCAAACTCCTGGTGGAGTAGATGGGCCTGGTAAATTAGTTCGTAAGATCTTGATCGCTCAAGATGTATATGCTCCAGACTTTGATGCTTGTAAAGAATACTATATCTCTATTTTGATGGATCGTGAGTCAAAGCGTAACGTAATCATCTATTCTACTGAAGGTGGTATGGACATCGAAGCAGTGGCTGAAGAGACGCCACACTTGGTACACAAGGAATTTGTAGATCCAACTTTAGGACTTCAAGGTTTCCAAATGCGTAAGATCGCTTTCAATCTTGGTTTGAGTGGTGTTGCATTCAAAGGAATGACTAAATTCATCAACTCTTTATATACAGCATTTGTAAAGTCTGATGCTTCTCTTTTTGAAATCAACCCTTGTCTTAAAACAGGTGATGACAAAATCATCGCAGTTGATTCAAAAGTAAGTATTGATGACAACGCACTTTTCCGTCACCCTAATCTCGCAGCAATGAGAGATACAGACGAAGAAGATCCAGTAGAAGTAGAAGCACAAAGCTTCGGTTTGAACTTTGTCAACCTTGACGGAAACGTTGGTTGTATGGTAAACGGTGCTGGTCTAGCAATGGCAACAATGGATATCATTAAATTGTCTGGTGGTGATCCTGCCAACTTCCTTGATGTAGGAGGAACAGCTGATGCTGAACGAGTTGAAAAAGCATTCCGTATCATTCTACGTGATCCTAAAGTAAAAGCAATTTTGATCAACATCTTTGGAGGTATCGTTCGTTGTGATCGTGTAGCTCAAGGAGTTGTTGATGCATATAAAAACATGGGGAACATTACAGTTCCAATCATTGTTCGCCTACAAGGTACTAACGCGGATATCGCTAAGACCATCATTGATGAGTCAGGACTTGAAGTACACTCTGCTATACTTTTACAAGAAGCTGCTGACTTGGTAGCTGATGTGCTAAAGACTAGTGCAGATAAATTGACTAAGATTGAAGGTATAGGTCCTAAAATTGCTGAAATTCTTAACGCTGGTGGGATTTCAACTTTTGTAAAATTAGCAGAAACTTCAGCAGATCAAATCAAAGCCATGTTAACTGCGGCTGAAGGCAATTTTGGGTCACATAACCCTGCTACTTGGCCTGCACAAGCTCAGATGGCAGCAGATGGAAAATGGGATGATTTGAAGAAATGGCAAGATGAATTAGACGGAGGTAAGGTAGTTTAAGCGTTACCTTTTCTATAAAGGAAAATCCCGGATTCTGTTTTTCAGAATTCGGGATTTTTTTGTAAATGATTTTTTGAAAATAAAACGTTCCAAGCCATATTATTAGGTAGCCTTAGTATTCAAATTACGTCAGTAAAAAATCCCCAAGTCTTATCTGCCCTTATCTGCCTTATATGGTTCAAAAGCACGTTAACGGTCAATCCCAAACCTTATCAATTCTCCATATCATTCAAAATCTTCTAAAAATCCCATTCTAATTCACTACTTTTAAACTAAAATTAAACATACAGTTTCCTTTGCAATCCTATACCTTATACGAACTTCTAGAATTCATTCGTCGAGTCCTCGCACTCAACGTACCTAAAGCAATATGGGTCGTTTGTGAAATCGCCCAATGCAATGAATCAAGAGGTCATTATTATCTCAACCTAATCGAAAAACAAGAAGAAGGAGATGATATCGTAGCAAAGTCAGAAGCAGTTATTTGGCAAAATCAATATCGCCAACTCAAACGAAAATTAGGAAAGGAACTCGATAACTTACTTCAAGAAGGCGTCGAAGTAAAAATGATGGTCAGAGTTGACTTTCATGAGCGCTATGGATTTAAAATTGTGATTGAAGACATCGATCCGATTTATACTTTAGGTAAACTCGAGTTAAAACGCAGGAGAATTATTGAAGCATTGCAAGAAGGCGATTTGTTAGGTATGAATGCAGATCATTCGCTTCCACCAGTAATTCAACGCATCGCATTAATTAGCTCACAGACAGCAGCAGGTTACTCCGATTTTGTCAATCAATTGGAAAGCAATGCGTATGGTTATCATTACAAATGGAAGCTCTTCCCAGCGGCCATGCAAGGACAGAGTACCTCCATTGAAATTCGAAACCAACTCAAGAAAATTAGAATTTACGGAGGTTATGATTGTGTAGTGATTACACGTGGGGGAGGAGCCCGATTAGACCTTATGGCTTTTGATGATTTTGAACTTTGCAAAACCGTTGCCGAATTTCCAATCCCAATTTTAAGTGGTGTTGGCCACGAAACGGATGAATGCATACTAGATCTCGTAGCGCATACCCCGTTGAAGACACCAACGGCCGCAGCTGAGTTTCTCATTAGTCATAACATGCGATTCGAATCTCAGTTATTACAACTCGGGCAAGAGCTTTTCCTAACGAGTCAGGCACAAATTAATGATGAGCAACTTTGGTTAGAGGAAGCCAAGCAAGTCCTACGTTGGCAATCACAATCCATTATCAGTAATGAAAACCAATCACTGAATTATATTAATTCTGATCTAAAGCAATTGACCGAAAACAAGGTAAGAAGCGAGCAAGATGCCCTTCGGCATCTCGAAGCGTTAAACCATTTATTAAGTACAGAAGAAACACTCCGACGTGGCTATAGTTTGACCATCAAAAATGGTAAGCTATTGAGAGACATCAAAGGAGTGAAAAAAGGAGATCAGATTGAAACGCAAATAGCGAAAGGACGATTAATTAGTGAGGTGATTGAATTGAAGAAGGAGGAGTGATTGGGAGACGGAAGTCCGAAGACCGAAGTTTTCCCGCTATCGTAACTCGCGATTGAGTGGACTTCCGTCTCTATCTGGCAGCCCAGATAGACAGGTTCGGACTTCGGACTCCCGTCTTCGATCTTCCGCCTTCCGTCTCCACAAAAAAATAAAAAATGAGCAAAAAAATAACCGACCTCAGTTACGAAGAAGCCATGGCAGAGCTCAAGACAATTGTACAAGAATTGCAGGAAGCTACTGTTTCGATTGATGACCTTTCGGAAAAATCAAAACGTGCAGCTGTGCTTATCAAGTACTGTAGAGAGAAATTACGAAAAACGGAAGACGAGCTCAAAGGCTTGTTTGAAGAGTAGCAGACTGCTTCATCGTTTAAAAGCTTCTAGCCCAAAAGTTAGTAGGTAATATGCCAACTTCAAAACGAGTTTCTTCTTTCCCATTCGAATCAAAGAGTACCAACTCGCCATTCTGTTGGGTGTTTCCAATGTCAGCTCCGATCAGTAGATTCGTCTCTGGGTCATAGCCCAAATGGTTGACAGGAATATCAATGAAAGGTACAGTAGCTAAAGTAGTTGATGCAATCGGATGTTCCCAAGTCCAACTTGAGGCTATCGGATTCAAAAAGTAAAGTACATCTTTTGAATTGTTGATAACTAAATCACTAGCTGCAGAAGCAACTGTTATAGATAATTCTATTTCGTCATCCACCAACTTTATCAATTCTCCTTGACGGCTATTATTAGGATTTTGGAAATCAATCAATCCACGACATAGCACCCAGATGTCACCATTCTTATCCAGTTGCATACTTGATGGAACCAGCTCAACATCGATATTTTTAACAATTTGATCCGTAGCCGTATTGATAACGGTAACAACTGAATCGACGAAAAAACCACCAGTCATAGATATATAAACGTTATTCCCTTGCTTGAGTAAATGTTCTGGGCCACGTCTTGTTGGGATGGTTCCAATAATGCTATTGCCTACCAAATCAACAATCTTTACGGAGCCAGTTACGCCATCATTTCCCCAGTCACTTACATAAGCTTTGTTATTACCTATTGGTAAAAAGTGATGAGGAATATCAAAGCCATCAATGGTAGCCAGCATTTCCATACTAATCGGATCCACTACAATTATCTTTCCTACTCCAGCTAATATCAAATACCCTTTCCCATCAAACACTGACATGGAATATAGTTCTTTGGGAATTGGCACACTGTTCTTTTTTAAATAAATATCATTCGCTACCTCATCTCGAGTTCTGTCATAGTAGCTAACCGAACTTTTCTCCGAAACCTCTGACTCGGTATTGACAACAAAAATACCATCACCAAAAGAAGTGATTGGATCATCTTCAGTCTCGTCTTTACCACAGGATGTAACGAATATTAAACTGAAACTTATCAGGAAAAGAAAGGTGTATTTTTTGAAAGTATTCATGAGATTAATGTCTATTTAATTAATGTTTGGTACTGCAAAGGTAAGTAAATTGTAGAAGCTAAACACAAAAAAATCCCGAACCTCGACACACAGTCAAAGCTCGGGACATCAAGATCGTTCAATCTTTATGTTATCGAATCAAAGTCACTTCACCACTTTCTTCTTTTACTTCTCCAGATAATCGTTGATAAATAATTCGGTAAATGTAAACATCAGAAGGAGAGGGTTGCCCATTAAAGGTTCCATCCCATCCAAGGTCAGGATTTTCATTATCGTAAACGAGTTTACCCCATCGATTATAAATTTGGAAGGTTTGAATATTTCCAAAGTCTTCGAAAGATGATATTAAATTAAAGTAATCATTTGTCCCATCACCATCAGGGGTAAAGGCATTCGGCATCTCAAACTCAGCTACACTTACTTCTACTCTTTGCTTTTCAAAATCTGAACAACCATCAGTGGTTGTAACTACCAAGGTAACCTGGGTGTTGTCATTGATAAATGTTGCTTCGATCGGATTGGTTGATCCTGGAACAGGTTGACCATCGAATGTCCACTCGTAAGTTAAATTTGGAAGACCTGCAGGTATTATATTTCCGGTAATTGTTACTGTTTGACCTTCTATATAAGTAGGCATTGCTTCTGGATTAAAGCTAAATGGCACTACCGGATCTATTTCCACATTTTGCCAAACAGTTACCGTCACCGAGTCAGTTGCAGTAGGTCCACAGCTGTTGTCAAAACTAACATAGTAAACCGTAGAACCCACTTCATTCGTAGACACTTCTGTTGAATTAGAAGTTGATCCTGTAGACCAACTATAGTTACCTGATGAGCTACCAAGAGCTGTAAGCTCAACTCCCTCAAATTGACAGATGCTAATATCTTCGCCAGCTTCAACGGACGCAAACTCTACGACTTCTATGGTAACCTGATCAGTCACCGGAGTACAAATACCATTATCGCTGGTTACGAAATAAGTTGTTGTTACCGTTGGAGATACTGATGGATTCACTTCCGTTGAATTAAAACCAGCAGGTTCAGAAGTCCAAGTATAAGTTGTGTTAGCTTCTGCGGCCATTGGGTTTAATGCAACGGGGTTCCCTCCAAAACATATGGGTCTATTAGAGATAACGTTCAACACTGGAAGTGGTATCACTTGAATGCTTGCCATTGCCATTGTTGGACATCCTTCAAACTCTCCTTCAACCGTGTAAGACTGTGAGCTATTGCCCAAAGTGGCTACTGGGTCAGGACAATCAAGACAAGAAAGCGTTGCATTTTCGTCCCACGTGAATTCAGTAATGTCAGGTGAAGTTGCTACTAAATTGACAACATCACCGGGACATACAACAGATTGAGCAGGAGTAATAAATATCTCTGGTATCGGTTGTACAATAACTGTAGCAGAATCTACTTGTGTACAAACGCCATTGGTCGTTGTTCGATAGTAGGTTGTTGTTACGTCTCCTGTAATAACCATATTCAATAATGAGTCAGGTGTTTGTTGACCATTTAGAGGTTCCCACTCTAACTCGATATCTGGAAAGTCTGCTTGTTGATATGCCTGTGTTGAAAGAATGATCGTTTCACCTTCACAAATAGAAGTATCAGCCGGCATAATTTCAAGGTTCAGCGGAATACTATCTACATCAATTAGGAAGGTATCTATTCTAGTACAACCAGGAATATTTACAGTCGCATAATATTCAGTAATGATATCTGGAGCAACAGTAACCTGTCCGCCCATTTCAGTGAAACTACCATTGTCCGTTGTCCAGTTTACAGTGATGCCATTTGGCTCAGCAATAGTCGTCAACAATACTTCCTCACCTTTACAAATGGTAATAGAGTCAGGATCGTTTTCAATCTCAATTGAAATCACAGAAGTTTCAACTACAACAGTATCTGTTCGCGTACAAACTCCAAAGGTTGAAGTCAAAACGTAAGTCTCAGATACATCAGCCGTCAAAATAGCATTAGGGCTACTTGGATCATCAAGGCCAGTAGTTGGTGACCAACTATATTCTACACCTGGTTGGATGGTGGTATTTCCTAGTGTTATAATCTCACCTTGACAAACCAAGGTATCATTTGCAACATCAACTAACGCTTGTACATCTACCCGAACAAAAACACTATCCATGCTTGGTATTGGGCAAAGGCCACTGGTTACTGTTACATAAAAAGTCGTGTTCTCTGGAGGGAAAGCAGTTGGATTTGGTAAAGTAGAATTTAAACCAGGAGGATTAGAAGTCCAAACATAATCCAACGCTGGATCATTACTTGGATCACCTAGTTCCACCGATTCAGTGAAGCAAACAGCAGTACTATCACTCACTTCATAAACCGGAGTTGGGTTACTCAATACCGTTAATTCAACAGTATCCATCAAAGTACAGTTGGCCGCTATTTGTTCAACGATATAAGTAAACGTGCCAGCCGTGTTGGTGGTAACCACAGGTTCAGCACAGTTGGTGCAACTTAGATTGTCACCCGTCCAAACATATTCTGTTTCATCATAAATAACTCCGGGGTTAAGTGTAACATCTTGTCCTAAACAAACAGTGATATCTGAACCCGCATCAAGGTCATAAACAAATACCTCAACTTCGATGGTATCGTTCAAACAAACACCGGTAACAATTGCTTCATAGGTAGTTGTTACAGTTGGTGTAGCAATCGGATCACTACAATCGGTACAACTCAAGGTATTGGTATTTGTGATCCATTGAACCGTAGTAATCCAGTTGGGCAACTCGAGTTGAACCATTTCGCCAGCGCATATAGTCGTATCACTACCTTCTATATCACTTAAATCAGGATCAAGTACACCTTCTCCTGAAGGGGCCCAATCAATTTGGATACCACCACTTTCTATTTGATTACCCCAGTCATTAGCTAACACAACATAGTGCTCGCCTTCGAGTGCAGCAATTGTACTTACAACGTCATCATTATTTTGATCACCAACGCCATCACAATCATATAGATCTGTTACCGCATATCCGTCAGCAGGATGAATGTCAGTCAAACCTGTAGGTTGAGCACCACCAGCATAACTACTTCGAATGGGTTCATTATTTTCAATAAAACTGATAACCATACCAGCGCTATCACATACTTGTTGTTCCGTAAAAGGTCCCCATACATTGAAATCAATATCAGAAGGAACATCCGCAGATTCTAAAATAAAACCAAAAGGACCATCTGTTTGAGCTTCAATGGTAAACCAGTAAAAATCAGGTTCAGTACCTACTCCGAACCAACAACCTGCATTAACTCCATTTACAACTTCAATGTCTTGAAATCCATCTTCAAAGAAAAGGACAGAAGGTAGAACTGCTCCTGTGCTGTCTACTTCTTGACAACCGTTGAGTGGATTACAAAGGGCATCTACTAGAGCAGGGGATAGGGTACAATCAGCTTCTTCGATGGTAATATTAAAGTCGGTACATTCCGCTGCGTTTGCAACAATAATGTAATAAGTACCCGGTGCTTGAAAGTTAGCACTTCCGATAGCGCCAGCATTACTTTGAGCAACACAAACGGTTGCTGGATCATTTGGTGGACCGTTTAAAACTAATACACCAGTACCCGTGTCAGCTCCAGAAATAATAACTGATGCACAAATATCACCTGGTGAATCGTAAGTAAATATGTAGTCGGGGCCATTGAGGAAAGGCGCGTTGTTACAAGGGCTTTCGCCAATAGTTGCAGCTTCTCCACAGGTACTAAAAGTATCATCGAAAGGAATACTAGGTATATCAGTTGGATTGTCAACGGAAGAACCACCACATGGCGCAACAGTACAGACCCACGTTAGTTCGAATCCTTCGTTTGTTCCAGAACCGTCTGATGTAAATTCAAAAGTGATACAATCGGAGGAGGCTTCGATTTCGAAAGGATTAGCTCCACTACCACCATTCAATGATGCGATGAGTAAACCACCAGTGCCATCACCTTCGTATACATTGAGAAAATCAAAGTTAGTTTCAAGATTGAAAAAATCAACATCAACTAAAATACACTCATGGAATTCGCTTGGACAGAGTGTAAAAGTATTGTTTTCATTATTACTATAATCACCCATTTCACCTCCTGAATCGTATAGGGTTCCTTCACAGGTACTTGCTGCTGTGTCATCTCCCATAACGTAAATAGGTTCGAGTTCATCGATACATAATTGGAAGGTACCTGAGTTTGGAGTAGCAGTAGCCGACCAGTCGTTGATTCGAATAAAGTAGTCGGTATTTGGGTCAAGCCCAAGTACATCAATTGCGATTGCGTTTTGACCATCAAGCGCTCTACCACATTTTACAAGAGAAAGGTTATCGAAAGAACAGTCACCACGATAGACCATAACTTGTGGGTTTGACATTGGGGTGGATCCCATAGCGTCAGCAAGTCCAGTACAAGTAATGGTATAATCAACGATGGCTCCATCTGTTGTAAACTGGAACCACACATCTCGCCCTACAAAAGCGATATCGCCGTTGTCACAGCCAGTTGGGAAATTATCATTTCCAATGTCTTCTTCTGTTGCATCTACATTGGTGTAAAATACAGTGTCAGGACAAAATGGAACTGCACCTAGGTCAACTAAGCCGCCACAATCATCATTGGCAGGTTGAGCAAAGGCAGAAAGACTAAAAAATAGAAAGAAAACAAGGGATAAACAATATCTCATGCTATTGAAGTTTGGTTTGAAATAGGGAGGAAAATCACAGACCTCCTTTAAATAGCCAAATTTAACCTTTTTATCTATCTATCCAATCCCAAAAGGAGATTTTAGGCAGGAAACAGACAAGAGATATTACAGAAAATGTTAAAGTTTTAATTTTTGCCTTGTTGTAGGTGGATTTGAGGGTGAAATCTTGATTTTTTGGTCGTTTGAGAGCTTATTTTCTACTTAAGCTTGATTAATCTGTTTTTTACCAAATGAGCGGTCAATCCAGCGTTGATTGTTGTAAGGGAAACGGCTGTTTATCAAATAAATGAGCAAGGCAATGCTGGTTCCAGTAATGGCACCTAAATAAACATCTTTTAGAAAATGTTGAACGAGGTAAATGCGTGAAAAACCTACTAAAAAAGCAACAATAAAGAGTGCAATTTGCCAATACCAGCGTTTTCCAACCAAAAAGGCGATTATGCCATATAGTGCAAAACCCGAGGCGGTATGACCTGATGGGAAACTCATAGACCCGCTGAGCAGATGTACGCCTTCTATCGTTTGTATTTGATCGAAGATACCTTCTTGGTTAAAGTAAACTTTAGGACGTGGATGTTTGAAGTACGATTTGAGTAAGTAACTGACAATCAATGCGCCAACTCCTGCACAAAAAGCGAGTAGGGCATAGCGAAATCGAATAAATAAGAAAATTGAAATGACTACAATATAGCCGTGTTCTTCTCCTACTTTCGTAAAATATTTAAAGAAAAAATCGGTAACAGGATTTCGTCGTTCACTGAAATAGAGAATTGCGTCTCCCTGCTCTATACTCATCAAGAGTCCTGCTCCCACTAGTAAAAAGATGAGAAAACAGCCGAGATAAAATTTGTTGTCTTTTATGAAATTCATGTGTTTTTTTTCTTTTGGAAAAAAGTTGGAAGTGGAAAAAAAGACCGAAGACCGAAGACCGAAGTTTTCTCACGACCGTAGCTTGCAACCGAGTGAAATTCGTTCGTTCTTTCCACGTTAGAGGGAAACTTCCGACTTCGGTCTTCCGTCTCCCGTCTTTTCCAGCTCCCACTTCAATCACTCTTCATAAAGCGGCACCCCATTCAAATCCGTCGTCAATATCTCACTCATATAGTCAAAAAACGGACGGATGGCTTTTAATGTTTTTGTTGCTTCAGATATAAATTTGGGATCCATTACTTCTTTATCTGTAAAAGTGCGAAAAGCATAAAACTGTTTGTGTCGCAAAAGGTCAATTGCAGGATGTTCTTTGCTGAATCCTTTCGGAGATGTTTTTACTTTTTCTCCCTCTAGTTCACCAAAGTATTTTTTGAACTTAGCGGCTTTGAGTACTTTGCGAAGTGGCTTATCATCGCGTTCAATGTTTTGACGAATGAGTTTTAGGTCGGCAGGGTTGGGCCCCCAGAATCCACCGCCAACGATTGATTTTCCTCCAGGCTCAATCTGGATGTAGTAGGATCCTCTGAGCATTTTTGTAGCTCGGTATATGATTAGACCAAAGTTGTTTTTGTAAGGAAGTTTGTTTTTCGAAAAGCGCACATCTCGATAGATGCGGTACAATTTTGTTTTTTCAATATTATCTACCTTTTCCATTTCTTGACCAATCGCGTCTCTAACCAATTTCATATTGGCGTGAGCAGCTTCGTATTTCGGTTTGTGTTTTGCAAACCAATCTCGATCATT
>CALGLS010000243.1 GCA_937959375.1 uncultured Saprospiraceae bacterium | reverse complement strand
CTCTTTAACAACGATCTAAAAACCATAAAGGTACCAGATTTACCCAACCTTAAGGTTTTATTAATGAAGTTGTTTAAAAAGTATGTTCAGAATCGAACCTGTCTATTCGGCGTAGCCAGGTAGAGATAAAAACTTGATTGTTAAGACGAAGCCTGTCCGGCTGGCCAGACGGGCTCATTTATTTTTTCGTAGCCTTAGCTACGGGAAATATTAATAGCTGAAGTATTGGCGATCAATGGTTTATCTGCAAGATTGAAGATACCTTTTTAAATAACTTCAATATAGTGAGTTCTATTTCTTAGTCTTATGAAGCAGTTTCGTCATTTATATTTTTGCCTCGCATGGCCTTAGAAATGTTGTGTTCTAAGGCTCTTTGGGCTAGGGGAGTGGTGTACTCATTGATAATATCCATCGCTTTGTTGATGGCATCCTTATCGCTTCCTTTTATGGTTTTTGCCAATTGCTTGGCTAAAAGGATTGTTTGCGATTTTTCCTCCTCATTAAGGATTTCTGCGTTTTGCACTAAAAATTTATCCGTTGATAAAACAATATTCTGAGCTTCATTTCTAGCTTCCAGTAAAGCCCTAGAATTCATGTCAGATTCGGCATGTTTAATAGAATCAAGTAGCATTTTCGCCATCTCCTCATCACTAATTCCAAATTGGGAGCGAATCTCAATTTCTTGTTCAGTATTCGATCGGAGTTCCTTGGCTTTTACTGTAAGGATTCCGTCCGCATTGATAATGAATTCGATTTGAATTTTAGGCAAACCAGCAGCCATTGGAGGAATGCCTTTTAAAATAAAAGCCCCAAGCTTACGATTGTGTTCTACCAAGTCTCGTTCGCCTTGAAAAACAGCAACTTTTAAATTGGCTTGACCATCAATAGAGGTTGTGTATTGCCGAGCAGCTTTGATCGGAACTTTAGAATTTCTTGGAATGATGGTGTCCATTAGTCCACCCACTGTTTCGATTCCAAGTGAAAGTGGTGTTATATCCAATAGCAAAATGTCTTTCTGATTTCCAGCTAAAACATCTGCTTGTATACCAGCTCCAATTGCAACGACTTCATCAGGATTTAAGGAGTCGTTAATAGGTTTCCCAAAATACTCTGCTACCATTTCTTTAACTAAGCTCATTCGGGTAGAACCTCCAACCATAATCACTTGGTCAATATCATCTACACCTAGCTTAGCGTCTTTTAGTGCACTCTTGCAATAATCTATGGTTCTTTGAATAGTCGGTTGAACCAACTTATTGAAGGTTTCTATTGAGATCTGACAATTCATGTCGTGAATCATCTCTTTGAATTGCCCTATTTCGGAAAGACTTTTCTTCGCTTTTTCTGCCATGAGTCGCATCTCTTGGCTAAGCTTTTTATCCGCAATTGTTTGTTCTTTATTTCGATCATTAATTTGAATCCAGTAGTCCACTAATATTCGATCAAAATCATCACCACCTAAAAAGGTATCACCATTGGTTGACAGAACTTCAAAAATTCCGTTATGAATACGGAGCACTGAGATGTCAAATGTTCCACCACCAAGATCATAAACGACCACCGTTTTTGATTCTTCTGGATCAAGTCCAATTCCATAGGCAAGACTGGCGGCTGTTGGTTCATTAACGATTCGAAGTACGTCTAGGCCTGCTAACTTACCAGCATCACGGGTAGCCTGCCTTTGTGTATCATTAAAGTATGCTGGAACGGTAATTACAGCTCGACTGACGGTAGCATCTAATTCTTTCTCAATTCTCTGTTTCAGTGCTTTTAAAATTTCAGCTGATAGTTCAATTGGAGAGTAAAATTTGTCGCCAACCATAACTTTCACTAAACTATCGGTATCCTCATCAATGACTTTGTATCCAAAGTATTGTTCAAAATCCACCACGTCCTTGAAAGACTTACCCATCAATCGCTTGACAGAGTAAATGGTATTTGAAGGATCTAAAGCCAACATTTTGCGCGCTTCATCACCGACCGTAACCGACTTATCTTTATTGAAATATAGAATAGATGGGACAAGTGCATGCTTCCCTGATTCATCTTTGACCACTATTGTTTTGCCCTCTTGCGTATAAGCAACAAGACTGTTTGTAGTACCTAGGTCAATCCCAATCACGACTTCAGAGGTTTTCTGTATCGTTCCTTCTTTTATGTTTATTGCTACTTTCGCCATAGTCTAGGGCAAATATAAAGAATATATGCTCGATTAAAAGTAATTACGCCTCTGATTGAAGAGGAATTTGGAATTTGACTCCGATTGTTAAATTATCTTTGTTTTTACAGTCTTTGTTAACAAGAATATGCTGAACTTGTTCTGTCTTTTAACGATAATTTGTCATTTTCACCAACTACACTTATTTTCAGCTAACAAACGATTGATAAAAGCAAAACAAATGAAAATATTAACCAAAGACAAGGGCGTTCGTCTTTTCCTATTTCTAGGATCATTCTTCTTAGCCAATGCCCTGGTGGCTGAGTTTATTGGCGTGAAAATATTCGCCTTGGAAGATACCTTAGGATGGAATCCATTGAACTGGAATCTTTTTGGAGAAAGTGGTTCCTTAAGCTTTACAGCTGGGGTACTGTTGTGGCCTGTGGTTTTCATTATGACAGATGTGATTAATGAGTATTTTGGTCCACGAGGTGTACGGATTTTATCTTATCTGACGGTGGCTATGATTGCCTATGCTTTTTTTATGGTTTATTTCGCAATTAGCCTTGCTCCAGCAGATTGGTGGATAGGAAGTAGCGCTAAGAATGGAGTACCAGATATGCAAGCGGCTTATTCCAGTATTTTTGGACAAAGCAATTGGATTATAGTGGCTTCCTTAGTAGCATTCTTGATTGGTCAGTTGGTCGATGCTTTGGTTTTCCAAAAGGTAAGAAAACAATTCGGAGAAAAACATATTTGGCTTCGAGCTACACTTTCGACTTTTGTTTCTCAATTTATTGATAGCTACGTCGTGCTTTATATTGCGTTTGTGCTAGGTCCTGGTCAATGGCCATTCAATCGTTTTTTAGCAATAGGAACAGTCAATTACGGTTACAAAGTTTTGATGGCGATTCTGTTGATACCTGCTTTGTATTTGATGCATCACTTGATTGATCGCTATCTGGGTAAGGACAAGGCGAAGCGCTTGCGGAAGGAGGCGATTATTGTTTGAAAAATCAAAGTTAGAGTTAAAATGGCAGTTTCAGTTTTTCTGCTTACGTGTTTTTCTAACAAAGTTCACAGGACGGCGGAGTCT
>CALGLS010000242.1 GCA_937959375.1 uncultured Saprospiraceae bacterium | reverse complement strand
CGCAAAATCAGAAGAAGACTTAGATCCTTCAATCGTAACTTCGCCTTTAGGCATAGTGGCTAGATCACCAGTAATGGCAACTCCTTTTTCTGTACCATCAAAGACAAGCATTGTTTTAACAGCTCCAATTCTTAAGCGATAAATAACAGCTTCGATACCATCTTCCATCACCATTTGGAATTTTCCACTTCCGTCAATTGGAACTGAACTTACGACAGTATTGCTGTTGTCAAACTGAATTTTATCTAGAAAAGCCTGTAGATTGGCTGCACCATTAATGGTTCCACTGACTTGCGTCCCTTCACCAGAGAATGCAGTTCCGCTTCCAGAACCGCAGCTATTCATGCCAATGACCATAATACAGGCAAATAAGATTAGCCCTAAATTTTTCATATTGATTGATTTTTTATTTATCAAAAAGTTTATCGATGGAAGTGATATGATAAGTGTTATTCATACAAAAAGCCCGCCATCTAAGGTAGAATACCTATGCAAATATAGTGACTTGACTCAAAATATGAAATATGTATTGGCACTATTGGATGAAAATGGTGAATGGGAGACCCTTTTACGCAGGGATAATTCGAAACCTCACATCCATTTTATGAGCTGAAAGCGTGTTTACTATACTTTATTGACGCTGTTAAAACAATCGATTGATGAGAAAGAACAGAATTAGATAGATCCACAAAGCATCTAGAAAGTGCCAATAGAAGGTGAGTAATTTTAATTTAAGACGTTTTTCAGGATCGGAAAAATAGACTAGAACGCTGACTGGTTCCTTCATTTTTTTTAGTGCCGCTCGATAAAATAAAATAAGAAAGGGGAGTCCTGCAATGACGTGCATAAAGTGAAGTCCTGAAATCACATATAGGTAAGAAGCCATATTGCTGGAAGCCAATAAAATTTCCTGATGTATTAGGTCTTGCCAACCGATCATTTGTAAAACCATAAAAAGGCAGGTCAACACAATCGTAACCAATAAAGCAGTTTGATATTTTTTAGTATCATCCTTTTGATAGGATTGGTTGGCCCAACGAATAGTAAAACTACTGGCCAAAAGAACGAAAGTATTAAGAATGAATATGTTTGGTACCTCAATAGTGGGGACATTACTTTGAAAGCGCGTGTAAATGTATGCTGCTGAAAAAGCAATAAACAACATGGTGATCCCCATCAGTACAAGGGTCATAAGAATGTTGTATGGATGGAATGCCATGCGTCTTGCAGCGTATTCACTGTCGGCATCTTCGTTGGTGGTGTTTTGTAGATTTCGTGCCATAATGTAGAAACAGTAAAATGAGGTTTTAGTTTATTTGAGCAAACAATTTTTAACGCCCGTCTGGCAGATTTATTAAGTTCTAATAGGTTTAAAGAAAAATAGGAAAACAGCTTGGTTGTCATCCCGAGCGAGTGCAACGAGTCGAGGGATTAGATGGAACGGTTTTATATTTCGAGCAATCCTGAGTGTATAATTAGAAGTTAGGAAGCCGAGAAATCTATCTATTGCTAAAAGCAAATTTTATCCTGAAGAACTAGATTTCTCAACTTATTTACTCTAGATACTATACTCAAGGTCGCTCGAAATGAAAAAATGGATTGTTCGTTTATCCTTCAACTCGTTGCACCCGCTTAGGATGACAACTCTACGTTATTTCTTTTTCAAATGAACTAACCCTAAGCTGATGGGGTTTCGCATCCACCAAGCTATACCCGGAAATTACTTTTCCGACTTAAGCGTCGGGGAATTCTTTAGATTAAATGAACATTTAAATAGAACTTAACTAATCTACCTGACTGGCCAGCTTACCGTATATACACAAGTAGTCATTCAGGGTTATATTGAGAAATTTTGAATCGTTGAATTCTGAATTTTGAATCGTTGATTTTTGCCTTCTACCTTGTTAAGAGGAAAATCAAAATTCCGAATTCAACGATTCAGCGATTCATTATTATCTTTCTTTAACACCGAATGAGCATTTAAAATAGACTTATGTATATACAGTAGTCTGTCCAGCCGGACAGGCTTTTAAACTACTTAATTCAAGTTGCGAACAACTTAAGGATAGAAGTGGAAAGTTTCCAAATAATGCGGGCAACTTCCCACTTCCCACTTCCTACTCCCATCTTCCAACTTTTAAGTTGTTCGCAACTTAAGTTACTTAAGTATCAATTTATGATTTACCTTTCTTAATTTGATAGAGTTTAATGAGTTTGTACAAGTCAAACAAAAATAAAGATGGATTGGAAGAATTCAAATTGTTTCGAATATACTTACCTCCAGTCAAATGAAATAATCCGAGTAAATGATGCAGCCCCAAACCTTGCATTTTGTTGAAGTAGCTGAGCAATCGAGTTTCAATACCCTTGTTTTTGCTGTAAAGCGCATCTAAATTCTCTAGTGCTTGTTTTGTCTTATTCAGAAAAACGACACTTTTTTCAAGTCCAGTATGCTCAAGTGCGTTGTCAAAATGATGAATAGGAATGGAGCGCTGCAGCAGTTCTAGTCCAAATAGGGTATCCTCATGTCCATATTGAAGCAGACTTTCGTCAAATTTGATGGCGTCAAATACCTTTTTAGGAATCAGAAAATTATTGGTCATAAACGAATGATAAGGCTTTAACTGACGCTGAGCAGCTGATTTTGCTTCTCGCTCTGAACCATATTTCCAATGCAACATCAAATTCGCCTCAGCGGGAGCCTCCTTTTGATAGCAGCGACCACCATACAAAAGGGTATTTGGCTCAAGCCGATCCACATAAGCTTTCAAATAGTCTTGATGCACCACCTTTGAATCACAATCCATAAAAAGTAGGTATTCATATTTAGCCTTTTCGGCCAATAAGTTCCTAATCTTTGAACGTCCCACATTTCTACTCAGTTCTTCATAAGTAGCTGATTCATAGCCATTAATGACACTATTTTTTGCTTTAAAGTTTGGGCCAGAATCGTCATCTAAGCATATAATTTCGAACGGCACATCACCTGCTTCTCCTTGCTCATGGAGGTCCTTTACCAAAGCGGTCAGATCATAATTATAAGCAGGAATTAAGATGGATAACATAGGTGATTTTTGATGCCTGTAAGATAGCGAAGAATTGGAATTGATTTAGGAATGTCAATGGGAATTTTCCCGCTTTAGCGAAAGACTTAGCCTAAGACTAGGGATATATGAATTTATTTTTCAAATAATACCTTTCAGTCAAAACTGAAAGCATTGAACTTTGTTATATTTGGAGTTCAATCAAAGAATATGAGATCCAAAACAGAATTATTGTCTTTACTGGAGGATACCAACCTCAGTACCACGCTCCGCGAAATTGCTAAAAAGACGCTAGAAGGCGAACGAATTAGTGAGGAAGAAGGGCTACACCTATTTGATCATGCCGAAATCGGATACTTAGGTATTCTGGCGAATTACATTCGTGAGAAGAAGCATGGTAACCATACCTACTTCAATCGTAATTTCCATATGGAGCCTACAAATGTCTGTTTGTATACCTGCTCTTTTTGTTCCTACTCTCGCTTGATTAAAAAGCGAGAAGAGGGTTGGGAATATACTTTGGAAGAGATGTTAGAGATGGTCAAAAAATATGATGGTGAACCGGTCACAGAGGTACACATTGTAGGAGGTGTGTTGCCACAATACGATCTCAAGTTTTACGCAGACCTATTTACTGCAATTAAAAAACATCGACCAGAATTACATATCAAGGCTTTGACGCCAGTCGAATATCATTACATTTTCAAAAAGGCAAAAGTTGATTATGCTGAGGGAATGCGACAGATGAAAGAGGCGGGTTTAGACTCGATGCCAGGAGGTGGTGCCGAAATTTTTCATCCTGAAATTAGAGACCAAATTGCGGGTGGAAAATGTAGTGGAGAGGAGTGGTTACAGATCCATGAAGAATGGCACAAGTTAGGTAAACGTTCTAACGCGACGATGCTTTACGGACACATCGAAGAAATGAAACACCGAGTACATCACCTCGAATCATTGCGGAAGCTGCAAGATAAAACGGGAGGCTTCCAAACCTTCATTCCGCTCAAGTTTAGAAACAAAGGCAACCAAATGTCGCACATACCTGAGTCGATGGTGATCGAAGATTTGCGGAACTATGCAATTAGCAGAATCTACTTAGATAATTTCGATCACATCAAAGCGTACTGGCCAATGATTGGTCGTGAAGTGGCGCAGATGTCGATGGCTTTTGGTGTAGATGATATTGATGGAACCATTGACGATACTACAAAAATATACACGATGGCTGGATCAGAAGAGCAAAATCCAGCAATGAGTACACGTGAGTTGGTGAACCTCATTAAAATGGTAGGTCGCAAACCAATTGAACGGGATACATTATATAACGTAGTGACCGATTATAGCGAACATGTTTTTGAAGAAGATGTCGTTTACAAAGGATACGTTTCTTTGCCGGTTGTAAATAAGAATAACTAAACTATGAAGAAGCATTGGTATTTTGTTCGCCATGGCCAAACCGATTACAACAAATTGAGAATTGTGCAAGGCTCCGGTGTAGACAGTTCCCTTAATAAAACGGGGCGTTTGCAGGCGAAAGCTTTTTATAATAAATACAAAAACATACCCTTCGATAAAGTCATCACCTCTGGGCTAAAGCGTACGCATGAAACGATGCAGCATTTCATCGATGGTGGTCTTGTCTGGGAACAGGACACGGCCATTAATGAAATGAACTGGGGTGTTCATGAAGGTAAAAAGAGTCAACCATTTATGGCGAAAGCCTATAAAAAAATGATCAATGAATGGGCCAAAGGAAATTTAGATGCACGTTTAGAAGAAGGAGAATCAGCAGGAGAATTGATTGCGCGTTTAAGTGGATTTATTAATGATTTAAGACAACAACCGGAGGAAAATATATTGATTTGTACACATGGCCGAAGTCTCCGTTGTTTGATGATGCTTTTGAAAAAACAGGAGGTATTTGAGATGGAAAATTATTCGCATTCGAATACAGGTTTGTTTAAGGCACATTATTTTGAGCCTAAGATTGTTGTTGAGTATGAGAATGATTTGAGTCACCTTTAGAGAGAGGCGCTTGTACCATATTTGTAATTCATGAAAAAAATAAAAGTCACAGCAGTTAGTTACTTGAATACTAAACCACTTTTGTATGGTTTGGTACAGGAGGGTATGGACGAACTGATTGATTTGGATTTAGCTATTCCTTCCGTTTGTGCAGATAAACTATTGTCGGGAGAAGCAGACCTTGGTTTGGTTCCTGTGGCGATTATTCCGCAGTTGAAGGAAGCGCATATTGTATCTGACTTTTGTATTGGGGCAGTAGGAGAGGTAAAGACGGTTGCCATTTATAGTGATTGCCCAATGGAAGAAATTACGCATTTGTATCTCGATTATCATTCTCGAACTAGCGTAAATTTAGCGCAGGTTTTATTGCGTGAGTTTTGGAAAAAAGATCCTGAATTATTGAAAGCAGAAGATGGATTCATTGATAAAATAGGAGGAACGCATGCTGCGGTGGTAATAGGAGACCGAACGATTGGATTGGATGAAAAGCATGACTATGTTTATGACCTTGGTCAAGCCTGGTGGGATCATACGGGATTGCCTTTCGTATTTGCTGCTTGGGTGAGTACGAAGCCTTTGAATCCTGAATTTATTGAGCGCTTTAACAAAGCACTTGCAAAAGGGATTGAGAACATTCCAAAGTTAATTTATTTATTACAAGCACCGCATCCTTCTTTCGATTTGGAGCGTTATTTTTCAAAGTATATTTCCTATCATTTAGATGCCCCAAAAAAGCAAGCCCTGGAGCTGTTCCTAAAGCGAATTGCTGCGAATGCGATGGTTTCTGTCCGTCTATAGCTGGTTTCTATATTCTTTCTTTTCCTATATTAGTTAGCTACTCGCTATATCCACTTTCGTTGATATAAGCAATAAACTTCATGTCAGTTGTACCTGAAAGCTGGTATTTATGCCCCTCCATCTAGAGTTTTAACTTAACAATCCTTGCTTCTTTTCTTTAATCCTTCTAATTTGAAATAACAAACGAGACAAAAGAATTTTTATATCCCACAATACATAATAGCGATTGCTTACTTTCCTGAGTGAGTTATTTTTATATCGCTGTTTATTCTAATCGACAAATTATAATCTCGAACTGAGGCCTTTCCATAATGGGAAGGTCTCTTTTTTTGATCGTTTTTTTAGGACAGGATTAACAAGATTAACAAGATTTTTCACATCAGACTATTCAAAAGCAAAAGCTTTTGAATAAAGATAAAATCCTGTAAATCGTGTAAATCCTGTCCAAGAACACACGTTCAAATACCACAATCATTATCCACTAAAACCACCACCATGATTTTACTTTAACAGAAAACGATGTATTGCTTTGTGTAGCTATTGAAATTAGCTATTTTGAGCAATCATAAAAACGAGATTCAGCATCAACAAATGTCAGAAGAAATCAAACTAAGTCCGAAAGAACTTGCGCGCTATAGTCGACACATTGCCATCCCTGAGTTTGGAGAAGCAGCACAACTTAAGTTGAAAAAGGCGAAGGTGCTAGTCGTAGGCGCAGGTGGATTAGGCAGTCCAGTTTTATTGTATTTAGCGGCAGCAGGAGTGGGGCATATTGGAATCATCGATTTTGATTTAGTTGATGATAGCAATTTGCAACGACAGGTCCTTTACAATGTCAACGATATTGGTCAATCAAAAGCAGAAACAGCGAAGCGAAAAATACTGGCGATGAATCCGTATATCGAAGTGACGGTTTATAAAGATGCGCTAACTACAGAAAACGCATTAGAACTAATTCGACAATACGATGTGGTGGCAGATGGGACAGATAATTTTCCAACTCGATATCTCGTCAATGATGCCTGCGTACTTGAAGGAAAGATAAATGTCTATGCTTCGATATTTAGATTTGAAGGGCAGGTGTCTGTATTTAATTATCTGCAAGAAGATGGAAATCGTGGACCAAATTATCGCGACTTATTTCCACAACCACCAGCGCCGGGTATGGTGCCTAGCTGTGCAGAAGGAGGAGTGCTTGGTGTTCTACCTGGGATTATCGGCAGTATGCAAGCGAATGAAGTCATTAAAGTAATTACGGATGTAGGCGAACCATTAAGTGGACGACTGTTTTTGTTTGACGCTGCACATTTTTCTACCCGTATTTTAAAAATCAAATCAAATCCAGAAATCAAGATAACGGAGTTAATTAATTATGAACAATTCTGTGGCCTTCCTGAAAAAACGGAACAGGTTAAGGGAATATCTGTAATTGCCTTAAAAGCAATGATCGATCAGAAGCTTGATTTTCAATTAATTGATGTACGTGAATCTTTCGAATACGAGATGGTTAATTTAGGTGGTACCTTAATTCCGTTGTCCGAAGTCGCGACAGCAGTAGAACAAATTGAAAAAGAAAAAACAGTCATTATTCATTGTAGAAGTGGAGCGCGTTCCGCTACAGCTATCCAAATACTTCAAGGTCTTTTCCCCTTTAAAAATTTACTAAATCTTGAAGGCGGTATTTTGGCTTACGCGAAAGAGATTGATCCAGAGATGTTGACTTATTAGGGAAGATGGAACTGGAAGTCCGAAGTCTAAACAGGTTGACCAAGAACGCAATATGTCTGGATCAATCGCTATATTTATTTTTTTTAAACCTGTCGGGCCGCCAGGCGGGATGTAAAACCGCAAAATGATAAAGTCAAAATGTAAAAGTTGCCGAATACCGTGGCAAACAAGATGTATTCGCGATCGCGGGTAAACTTTTACATTTGAAATTTTGCGGTTTTACCTGTCCGGCTGGCCAGACGGGCATTTTACATTTAGTTCCTTTTTCGAATGCAAAAATCAATTGCTGGTCGGCCTGCGAAGTCCGAAGTCCGAAGTTTCCCGCAATCGTGTTCGCGCAAGATGAAAACTTCCGACTTCTATCTTCGGACTCCCGACTTCATCTTTATTATCAGCCAACTTCCCAAATTGAATTCTAATTGAACCTTTCAACGATCAACTTGTTCTAAATCATGTTAAAAACGATCATAAAAAAAGTACGATGGAAAATACAAATAAATTAGAATCAGCAACTTTAGGAACCGGATGCTTTTGGTGTACGGAACCATTGTTCAAAAAATTAAAAGGAATCGAATCAGTAGTCTCAGGTTATTCAGGAGGTCATATCGAAAATCCAACTTACGAACAAATCTGCACGAAGATGACCGGACATGCTGAGATTGTACGCATTACCTTCGATCCATCTATCATTTCGTTTGAAGGACTTTTAGATGTCTTTTGGCGTTTGCATGACCCAACTACATTGAATCAACAAGGCAATGATAAAGGTCCTCAGTATCGCTCCGCCATCTTCTATCATAATGAGCAACAAAAAGAGATTGCCGAACAATCCAAAGCGAAAACGAATGCTTCTGTTTTATGGCCCAACCCAATCGTCACTGAAATTAGTCCTTTAATCAATTACTACCCCGCAGAAGATTACCACCAGGAATACTACAATAGAGTTGGAAGCCAAAACCCTTACTGCACTTTTGTAATAGATCCAAAGGTCCAAAAGTTTATGAAGGAGTTTAAAGATCAGATAAAGGAATAGGAATAGGAATAGGAATAGGAATAGGAATAGGAATTAGAGTGTGAATTAGAATGTGAATGGTCCACGTCCGCAGTTAAATTTTTTGCGAAAGCAAATAAACAAACAACTTAAGCGGCCTCTAGCAACACCCCACGATAACGCGTACCCTATAAACCTATACCTCTATGTGTTTTAATAGAAGAAGAGTAGGAAGATGAAGAAAAATGCCCCACTACAATC
>CALGLS010000241.1 GCA_937959375.1 uncultured Saprospiraceae bacterium | reverse complement strand
AACTCTCCGCGAAAGAAGGCCGCAAACCACGTGGCGGGAGGCCGAATTATATGTTTGAGATTCGAGAGTATCACTTTCGACCCGCTTTGCGGACGGGCAGGCCAGTTTATAATTCTTGGGTTTTTTGTTACTTTTTGGGCTAAGCCAAAAAGTAAATGAGAAGAGTAAACTAAGCAAGTAGGCTTCTTTAGAGTACGTAACTACCTTACTTATGGGATGACTCATGTTTTGTTAATCTTAAAAAAGAAACCAAGCACAAGTTTACTCCAACAAGCGACCACTCAACCTCCGCAAATCCAAGGCATCCAAAACCGCATCATAACGCGCCGAATTATAACTAGTTGCCGCATTCAGTAAATTCAACTGCGCTTGTCGAAACTCAATCGAGCTAATCTGTCCAGCTTTAAAGCGTTCCTCCGTACGCTCAAAGTTAGCGCGATTGGTTGCTAGGTTAGCCTGTTCAACATCGAGTACCAAAAGCGCATTCTGATAGTTGTACCAAGTGTTGGTAATGTCGCGTTCGAGTTGCTGTTCGATTTGTAATTTTTGAAGACTTTGAATCTCAAGTGCAACCTGATTGTTTTGTTTTTGAATTTCGCGACGACCACCATCAAAAAGATTCCAAGAAGCATTAAGGCCAAGTGACAAACCTCGATTGTTTGACTTGGTAATAAAACTTTCATCGGGATTATCTTGAATACTTACGCGATAGGAGCCGGTCGCATTCAAGGTCGGTTTTTTGCTAGACTCGATGATGTCGAAATTATAGTTGGTAATTTCTGTATTCTTTTTCAAAATGGCGATGTTGACATTATTTTGCTTCGCATCGGTGATGAGTTGCTCCAGTGAAAGCAGCGGGTTGTAAAGCACCGTTGTATCTACATTAAATTCCAGATCAATATCGCGATTCAAAATAGCATTCAAATTTCGTTTCGCATTTGCGATAAGCTGTTCACTATTAATGATGTTGATGCTGTCGCGCTGAATGTCAACTTCTGCATTGAGTACATCTAGTTTGTTCCCTTGCCCGAATTCAAATTGATATTGCTTGCGCAACAATCGCCTTCTAGAAACGGCCATCGCCTCTTGCAAAACCTTCTGATTGGTAGTCAATTGCGCAATCTGATAATAGGCACTTAACACTTGATATACATTGTCTTCCATGATGCTACGCAACTCCAAATTACTCAAGTTGAGTTCTTCCTTCAATTGTCCCAGCGTATAATCACGCGTCTTATTTATGATGGCATAGTTGGCATTAATAGAAGCATTTGCGCCAAGCGTCAAAGCATTAGAAGTAGTTACGTCTAATCCATTATTAAAGGATTGTCCAGAACCTCCAAAATCAAGATTACCGGATGCATTTGCATCCACCGTAGGTAAATACCCATTCGCTTTTTTGCTCGTATTGTTTTTGGCAATTTCAATATTCTTTTTCGCCAAAGCGATCCCATAATTATTGGATAGGGTCGTCTCAATCGCTGCATCTTTCGTCAATAGCTCCTGTGCATTTACCCCATTCACTAAAAAGGCAAAAACTGCTAAACACGAAAAAATTGTTTTTATATAAATCATTGATGTAATTTTTTTATTAAAAAATTAAGCTGGAGGTTGGAAGATGGAGGTTGGAAGTTTCCCGCTAACGCGAATCGAACGTGGAGTACACTTATAATGGAAGAACCTTAAGTTTACTTCACGATAATGGGAAACTTCCCACTTCTCACACCCAACATCCTCATGTCAAAAGAAAACTGCCATTCTAACTTCCAAGCTCTTCTAAAGCTTCCGCCTCACTCTCCATCTCCTTTACGGCACGCTCCATCGACTCTCGACTCGGTCGCTTTCCTTCCCAAAACCAGTTGACGCCAACCTTTATCCAGTTCATAATATCCAAGTAAATCGGAAGGATAAACAAGGTTAAAAACGTTGCGATAAAAATACCATAGGCAACGGCAATCGCCATCGGGATTAAAAACTGAGCAGATAAACTTTTTTCAAAAATCAAAGGAGCCAAACCTGCAATGGTTGTAATCGAAGTCAAAAATATAGGTCTAAAACGAGCTCGCCCTGCTTCGTACAAGGCATTGTCGAAAGTCATTCCGCTCTTAAGTAAACCATTGAATTTTCCAATCAAAACCAAACCATCATTTACCAAAATACCAATCAGCGCTACGATTCCTAAAATGGAAAGCATGTTTACTGGCTGACCATGTAACCAGTGTCCCCAGGCTACACCAATCATGCTAAACGGAATTAAGAAAAACAGTAAAATAGGTTGGAAATACGATCGGAATGCAAAAGCAATAATCGCATAAATCAAAAATAAAATGATGGGCATAACACCCGCTCCTGCTTCTCCAATTTCGTTTGCGAGTTGGTTTTGTCCTTCAAAGTTAGCCACCACAGAAGGGTGTTTTGCTAGTATGTCGGGCATGATGCTGTCGCGAATATTGTTAAGGATATCTGGCGCAGAATCTTTGATGTTTTTCAGATTGGCTTCTACCAAAATCTCTCGCTGTCCTTCCAAGTGATTGATGCTAACATCTCCACGTTCTATCGTATAAGTTGCGATTTCTGAAAGTGGAACACGTTCTCTGTTGCTCGTTACTATCCACATGTCATCGAGTTGTTTGATGGAGTTACGATCTTTATTATCATAACGCACCCAAACTCTAATTTCGTCTCGTCCACGTTGAAATCGCTGTACCGACCGACCAAAGAAACCACTTCTTACCTGCGACATTACCTGATTTAAAGTAAGCCCTAGCAAGTACGCATTGTCTTTTAGCTTCAGCTTAATTTCCTTGATACCTGCTGGATCATTGTCTGAAACATCTTTAAGGGTGGTCATTGTTTGCAAGACACCTTTCAACTCTGACTTTACCATTTTGAGTGCTTCGATATCACTGCCTTGTAAGGAAATAGAAACTGGTTTTCCACCAAAAATATTTCCGGCAGAATAAACCAAACTTTCTACTCCATAGATGGGACCGACCTTGTCACGTAAGGCATTTGTGATATCCTGTGAAGGAAAATCACGACGCTCACCGGGCAGAAGGTTTAAGGTAATCGTCGCATTGGCTGTTCCTGGCCCAATTTGTTTAATGGTGTTTTCTACTACATCAATATTTCCAGTTTGACGTTCAGTAAACTCCTTGTTGACTTCCCAAC
The DNA here is from genome assembly GCA_937959375.1 of uncultured Saprospiraceae bacterium. Taxonomy (GTDB): domain Bacteria; phylum Bacteroidota; class Bacteroidia; order Chitinophagales; family Saprospiraceae; genus CALGLS01. The sequence goes on along the minus strand of CALGLS010000241.1, from coordinate 3,424 downwards.
TTGTTTCTTCAATGATGGTGGCAATCGAGTCGGTGATGTTTACGTTCGTGCCCTGTGTCATAGCGAGATTGACAATCACCTGATTACTCGCAATCGATGGAAAGAAAGTAAACTTAATCACTCCACCTTCAAATGCACCAATCGTCAACATGAACAAGGCAATCGGAATCGCTAGTCCAAATATTTTATAGTTTAGCACAAAACGTAGGACCGGACTGTAGAGTTTATCTCTGATCCAGTTCATCACTTTGTCTGCCCAAATGTTGAGTAGAAAAGGTTTGCTTTCTTTTTTCAATGCACGAGAATGTGCAATGTGTGCAGGCAAAATAATCAAAGCTTCTATCAGTGAAATCAACAAAACGATACTTACCACCCGAGCAATAGCACCAAAGTAAACACCAATTGGTCCGGGTAAAAAGTAGAAGGTTGAGAAAGCCACAATAGTCGTCAATATCGCAGCAATGATGGGAGGAATTACCTCTATCGTTCCATCAATTGCAGCACGTATTGGCGTCTTGCCTCGTTCGTAATGATTGAAAATATTTTCTCCAATGACAATCGCATCATCTACCAAGATACCAATCACGAGGATGAGTCCAAATAGCGAAATCACGTTGATGGTCATGAAACTTGGTGCAAACATAAAGAGTCCCAAAAATGAAAAAGGGAGTCCGACCGCTACCCAAAATGCGATACTCGGTTTGAGGAAAATAGAAAGTAAAATTAAAACTAAAAAGATTCCTAAAATCCCGTTTTCAACTAAAAGGTTCGTTCTGTCATTCAGCGCAATCGAAGAGTCTCGACTGACGGCCAGTTGTACGTTGTCTCGTGTTTCGTTGAATTTTTCAATATAAGCATTTGTACTTTTTACAGCCCCCAGCAAGTCTTCGCTGTTGGTTGTTTTGATTTCCAATTGCACGGCAGGTTTACCATTGAAGTAAATTCGATCTGGATTTTCTGACCAAGTATCTTTTACTGTTGCGACGTCTTTAAGGCGAATGATGTTTCCAGACTGACTGGCACGAACGACGATGTAATCTAGTTCATCTCCATAGTATGATCGATTGTTGGCACGAATCAAATACTCTTCCGTCTCTGTTTTGATATTACCACCAGTCGTCAAAATATTGGAATTGGCAACCGCTCTCGCTACCTCATCAAAGGTTAAATCAAGTGCTCGAAGATCTTGTTCACGAACGGCGATTTCAATTTCTTCATCTGGAAAACCAGAAAGCGTTACCTGCGAAATTCCCTTAATGGCGCGCATGTCGTTTTCTACATTTCGCGCAATTTCTTTCAGTGTTTTCAATGGTACACCCTCTCCACTGACAATAAATGTAATGGCATTGTCTGTCGGAACTAATTTGGAAACGACGGGTGGTTCCATGTCAGTAGGGAAGGAGGGCACCTGGCTAACGGCGTTCTTTACATCGGCCAGTACCACATCAATGTCAAAGCCTTTAATGATCTCAACGGAGATACGTCCATTGTTTTCGTAAGAGGTTGAGGTGATGCGTTTTACACCAAGTAAACCTTTGAGGTTATCTTCAATTTTGAGTACAACTCCTTCTTCGATTTCGGCAGGTGATGCACCGGGGTAGACCACTGAGATGTTGATAAAGGTGGCAGGTGTCTGCGGAAAGAAAGACGACTTCGTTTTCGATAAGCCCATGAGCCCAAAGAGAAGTGCCGCCAACATCAGTACGTTGACTGCTACCGGATATTTTATAAAATAAGCTACTATGTTTCTCATGTTAATTAGTTGGACGTTTCTAAAATGGCTACTTTCATTCCGTTAAATGCACCGGGGACTGCTTTAGATAAAATCTGTGTTCCATCGGCTAATCCTTTAATGATCGCTGTGGTTTCTTTGAAATGAATGGCTTGTACTTTTTGCAATTTCAGTTGGCCATCTTGTATGGTAAATAGCTTATTGTTTTCAACGAGCAACTTTCGATCGACTTCAAAAGAGTTTTCTTCTGCCTGCGCAGGAACGTCTGCTTCTAGGTACATGCCCTCTTTTAAATCCTTTCCTTTAACTTGTATAAATACTTTGAAGGTTTGTGAACTTGGATCTACGATTCCGTTGACACGGGAAACTTTTCCAGTCCATGTTTTCGTTTTTTCTACGTCGCGGAGTACTACTGATTTTCCGATTTTTAGTAGGTCAGCAAAGTTGGGACTAACGGTAACTTCTAATTCGAAAATGCCAGGAGAAATGAATTCACCAAGTTTTTGTCCTGCGCGGATGAGTGCGCCTTTGCGTACAAGTGATTCGGTTAGGATGCCGTAGTAAGGTGCGTAGATCGCATATTTCCCGAGTCGTTCTTCCATATTTTTGATGTTGTAGTAGGAAGTGTGAATGTTCTTTCCAGCGATGAATAACTTCTCTTGTTCACTATCCGCTTCAGGAAATGCTTGTAGTGTTTTTTGTACATCAAAGTTGTTGATGTAGTCCTTCCATTTTTGGAAAGCGCTAGGGTAGTCCAGTTTTAAATCAGGTAGAAACATGACCAATTGATTGTAGAGTGCGCTTTTTTGTGCACGCATATTGGCGCTATGTTCCTGACTATTGATGCGGATGAGTGTTGCCCCTTTTTTGTATTGCTCTCCGGGTAAAAAGTCTCTGCCAGTATCTTCAAAGATGCCTTGTACTTCAGCGAATAGTTCGACTCGGTGTTTGGCTTTTAGATTACCGCTGGTGCTGATGCTAATGGGAGTCGCTCCGTTTTTGACGGTTTGTGCATACACCTTGGTAACTAATTTACTTTCTGTTGGTTTTGGGGCTTCTTTGCCTTTCGCTAAATATTTTTTGCCAAAAGAAGCACCAACGATTAGAAGTATCCCAATCAGGGAGATAATTATTTTTCGTAGATTCATAATGGTAGTTTGTACTGCAACTAGTTTAATCTTATATTTTGCCAATAACTTAGGCTAATGTAGTTTTTTAATATTGTTGACAACCTTGTTCATGACTTTGATAGTCGTCTCAATTTCTTTTTTAGTCAATCCGTTTTGAACCTCATTGATCATTTCCTTTAAGGCAGGATTAGTTGTTTTAAATATTCTTCTTCCTGTTTTGGTTAGATAAATTCTGTTGACCCGTTTATCTTCTTTTGAAGGAATTCTGGCGACCAGGTTTTTATTCTCCAATGTGTTAATTAACCTTGTGAGAGAAGCTTTATTCCGCTCAGTAATGATGGCTAAATCGTTTTGCGTTTGCCCGTCTTCCTGATGTAATTTCATCAAAAGAATGAATTGTTCTCGAGTCAAATCAATCTTAAGTTGAGCAAATTTCTCAGCCATATAAATACCTGTTATCTTGAATACTCTACCAAGATGTGGCATGATGGTCTTTTCTAATTCTGGCAATTGCATTTTTGCTGTTTTATTTGATGAGTCACTTGCTTAGAAACACAAATGT
>CALGLS010000240.1 GCA_937959375.1 uncultured Saprospiraceae bacterium | reverse complement strand
CATCTGCACTATCCGGCGGAACCGAACAATCCACTGCACATACATTGTAATAAGGTGCCCCACAAATCAATGAATCAGTACAAGGGCAATCCGGATCGTAGAAGTCTACCAGTCCGTCGCCATCGTCATCTATCCCGTTGTCGCAAATTTCATCTTCTAGTTCCTCTTCTTCGCAACTACCGAGGCAACTAATAGCGCTAATGAGGCTGGTCGTGTCTCTTGTAATGGTTGGACTTGAGAGTGAAACAGGACTGGTGTAAGTAATTAGTGTAAGGTCATCGAAAAAGTTATCTAAATCTATTTGAACGACATCTACTGTTTCTACAAAAGGGCAGTCGTTAAAAATGTCACCATCAAGGTCTGTTTTAATAATCAAAACATCTCCGAGGTTACTAGTAGCATCTTCATACTCAGCAGAAATATAGATTCGATCATTTTCAACAATCAGTTGATCTTGTGAAGCAAATTGATTTAGCGTTAGATTATCACTTGATGCATATTTTTTTGACCAGAGCAAGTCACCACTCTTATCCGTTTTTAATAAAAACAATTCAAAAGGGCTTACCTGATGTCGTCCTAAAACTAAATAGCCATCTTCTACTGATGCAATTTCATTTAGGTAAACTTCTGAATATCCTGGAAACTCAAATGCTTTCACCCAAACAGGATTACCATTCAAGTCAGATTTACTTAAATAGATTTGGTCTGTTAAAAAGTTAGTTCCATTAAAGTCTCCAAAATGGCCAACAACTAATGAATCTTGGTCTAGAATAATTTCGGTCGCATAAAGACGGGCATTAATATTACTAGGCTGTAAATATTGGCGCGACCATAGCACATTACCATTAAAATCAAGTTGTGTAACAGAAGGCCTATAACCTGCAAAACCTCCTCCCAATGCAAAACGACCACAGACATAAATAGAATTATTATGAACCACTGCGTCGTGAAAACCATCAGCCTGTGATCCTAAGGCATAAGAAAGATTTACTTCTGTAGTCATATCTCCCGTATTTCTATCAATCGAAATCAGATAGCCATCATCACTCTCTCCTGGTGAAGGGCTAAACCATTTCGTTCCCATCAAGCGATAATTGTCGGTAGATGAAGGTTCTAAAATAATAGAACTTCTCAATTCTGTATTTACCTGTCTCGACCAAACAAGGATATCATTATCAGGATCATATTTAAAGACAAATCCTCGATTTAAATTTTGACCAACCCCACTACTCCCCGCACCTACTAGGAAACCTTCCGTATCAAGAAAAAGGTCATCTATACGCTCGCGAGTTTGAGTTGTTAATTTGAAAGTCCGCGACCATATCTGCTCTCCATCTGGCGTTATTTTTATCAATAGAATATTATTTCCCTGATATCCTTTTACAAAATAATTACCATCATTTGCTGGAACCATCCCTAGCCCACCTTCATCCTGATCAAATGTTCCTAATGTTTGTACGTAAGTGTCTTCGCAAACATCTTCACAAACCCCAATACAGCTAACAGATACAATAAGATCAGTGCTGTCGATTGTTTTGTTTGTAGTGTTAACAACAAGCGAACTTTGATATTCTGAAAGTCCTACGTCTGTATCAAAAGCGTTGAGGTTCGTCTGGATTGGCGATGCATCTTCAACGAAAGGACATTCGCTTAGCAGTTCTCCATCAAGGGTCAACTTCATCACTAAAACGTCGCCAAAACCTCCCACTCCAAGATTTTGTCCAACAATATAAATTCGGTCACCTTCTACTAACAACTGATTATGAAAAGCAGCTCCATCAAGTGTTGCGCCATTAGTAGTTGTAAATTGTTTGGTCCAAACTAAATCACCATGCTTAGTTGTTTTTATTAAAAACACTCTAGGGTCTGTTACTTCTCGATTGAACGCTAAGATGAGGTAACCATCATCAATTGCAATCGCCTCATTTGGATACATTTCATCAAGGCCTGGAAATCGGAAACTTTTCGTCCAAGCTGTATTTCCATCTATGTCTGTCTTAGTAAAGTAAATTTCATCTGTTGTAAAAGTACCTCCAGCGTCATAGTCTCCATTTTGAGTTAACACAATAGAGTCCTCATCAATGAGAATGCTTGAATTGTAAAGACGCCCCGGAGAATTCAGTGGCTTCATATAAAGGCGTGACCAAAGCTCATTACCTAAAAAATCAAGTTTTGAAACCGAAGGTCGGATACCTGAGAACTGACCGTTTGGTACATATCGTCCCACACCATAAAGCGAGTTATTGTGCACCACCATATCAACAAATGATTCGGATGTACCAGTGGTGTAATAGCCTTTAGTGATCTCTCCAGATGCATCTCCCGTATTTCGATCTATTGAAATTAGATAGGCATCGTCATCGGCTCCCGGCCCTGGCGCATTCCAATGCACACCAGTTATGAGGTAATTAGCCGTTGGTGAAGTTTCGACTATTTTGAATGCTCTTATTCGTCCATCAATTTCGTTTGACCAGATGAGGTTATTGTTTTCTGGATCGTATTTAAAGACAAAACCAATAAAGTTATTCGTTGCTGTTCCTCCGTTTCCGCAGGCAATTAAATAGCCCTCAGCATCTATAATCATATCGTATATTCTTTCTTGTACTGAGCTGGTGATGTTTATGGTTCGAGTCCAAATCTCTTCACCCTCTGGCGACATTTTTATAATCATGGCATCTTCTCCCTGATGTCCCGAAATATAAAAGTTACCGTCTCCACTTGGAATTATTCCTGAACCCGATTCATTTTGATCTACTGTACCTAATGTTTCGACGTAAGTATCTTCACAGTTTTCATTACAATCTCCTAGACAACTTTGCGCAGTGACCAAGGTCAAGGTATCCATAACCGCCGTTGGGTTAGTGATACTAATTGAGTTCGAATACGCTTCAACGTTTACATTACCTTCAAAGGGATTAATGTAGGGCGTCATCTCAACGGCCAGATCAGAAACGAATGGACAACCATCTTCTAAGTTACCATCCATGTCCAATTTCATGACTAGGATATCTCCTTGGCTTTCTCCGGCAGCGACTGTTTTACCAACGACATAAATTCTATCGTTAACTACAATCGTTTGATCTTTAGTTGCTGGAATATTCATCGTCTCTTCTCCATCGGTGCTATAGGCTTTCGCCCAAAGTACTGTTCCACTTTTATCGATCTTCACCATTGCAATTTGTTGGGGACTGGCTCGGTTATAGGTCGTAATCAAATAGCCCTCATCAATCACCACTAACTCTTGAAGAAATGTTTCTGTAAATCCAGGGAAGGTATAACTTTTGGCCCAAGCCAAGTTACCATCCATATCTGTTTTGGTTAGGTAAACTTTTTCTGTAAGAAAACTCGTCCCTGCATCATCACCGTAGTAAGCTGTCACGATCGAATCTTGATCAATTTCAATATCAGTTCCATACATTCTCGCGGTAGCTGACAGCGGACGAATGTAATGCTTTGACCATTGCTCATTACCTAGTAAATCAAACTTAGAAATAAAGCCTCTAAAATTGGCTAAACCTGTTCCTTGATTATAAACACCTGTTCCATAAATAAATCCATTGTGAACGGTACTGGATAGAATTCCATCTGTATTTCCAGTGTTATAAGAAGTAGCAACTTCTCCTGAGAGCGCTCCTGTGTTTCGATCAATCGATAAGATGTAACCATCCTCGGCCTGACCAGGAGCAGCATTAAACCAACTGATTCCAGTCACGCGATAATTAGCTGTTGGAGATGGCTCTAATAGCGTCGAAGATCGCAGTTGCGAATTAATCTGTGAAGACCACATTAACACATCTGCATTCGGATCGTACTTGAAGATAAAACCCTCAAAGTTTACATTGGAAGTACCACCGTTTCCACAACCAACCAAGTAACCATCTGCATCTAAAATCATGTGATGCAATCGTTCTTCTGCTGCGTTAGTCACCTTGAGTGTTCGCGTCCAAATTACATTTCCTTCCGGTGTCATCTTTGAAATCAGAATCACATCGCCTTGATATCCTTTTACATAAAAATTGCCATCACCACTTGGAATCATTCCCATTCCCCCCTCGTCTTGATCCACTGTTCCTATTGTTTGGAAGTAGGTATCCTCGCAATCTAATGAACAGTTTTCGATGTCAATCGAAATCTCATCTGAGTACGAACATTGCCCAGCAGTAATGGTTACCGCGTAAGTTCCTGTCGCTGTTACTTCGATGACTGGTCCTGTTTCTCCAGTGCTCCATGCATAAGTGGCTCCTGCGACATAAACTGGCGCAAACAATGTTGCTCCTGAGCAAAGCGTCGTGTCCGATCCTAAATCGAATTCAAGTTCATCAGCAAATACATTGATGCCAATACTATTCAAATCTAGGGTACCACTATTGTTGTCAACATGTTCGGTTCCTATTTCGTTTTTATTGTCATAAAACTGGGAGTTACCAATCGTTAGCGTTGCGTTGGTGACCGTAGCTAAACCATCACCTCGTGTAAGGAAAATAGCCGCTCCTTCTGACTGATTTGGAAAACTTGCACCATCTTGGGTCATCACTTCATTTCCTAAAAAAGAACAATTGGAAACGACATATTCATGACCTGGAAATTGATTGTAATTGTCATAAAACAACAGTGCTCCTCCGGCATTTCTATCGTGTAGTAAATCACCCGCATCTGAGTTGACACTAAAGGTATTGTTGTTACAAAAAGTAGAGTTGGTAATAGTCGCTGAATCACAAATACCAATATAAACAGCACCACCGTGACCTCCGTTATCTAACTGGTGGCATCTATTGTTACTAAACGAACAACTGTCGATTACCACTATTGCTGAAGTAGTTGCTGCATTTTGTGGATTCACAAATCCATTGACATAAACAGCTGCACCACTTACCGAACGACCACTATTATTTAAGGAAACTGGATCTTCTAAAAAGTTGTCTTCAAAAATACAATCGCGAATCGATACGGCAAGATCAGATCCCGGGCTATTAAATATTTGAATACCTCCACCTACTACTTGGTTGGTAGTAGAACAGTTGTAGGCTTGTAGATAAACATTCTGTATTGTCAAATGTGCAAAATTAATGGCGTTGCTAACATTGATGCCATCGTCAGGATATCCGTCGGGACAATTGCTTCCGTAGTAATTATATTGAAAAGCTCTATGCGCATTATTTCCATCTATCAGAATGGGGCCGTTGTCCTCTACTCCAAAAAAAGTAACGCTATAGTTCTCTGGTATTTTCGCAATTGGAACTGTATTGGGTTGTCCCGCTGGCAATTGATAAGTCCCACTATAAATAAAAACCGTATCGCCACTACAAACGATATTGTCCAAAGCATACTGAATTGTTTTACAAGGATTACCCGGAGCACCACAGGTAGGAATATCCAATCCTATAGGATCACTGACATGTGCCGACCCGGTACAATCTGTTGCAACAACAATTAGTGATTTCGTAACAATACAATTGGTGTCGCCATTAAAAGCAGTTAAAAGAACACTATAGGTTCCTTCTGTGGCGAAGTTAAATGTAAAGTCTGTTGTCGTTGCTTCTAGTACATTATTAACTGTCCATTCATAGTTGGTGGCACCAGTCGTAGTATTTACGAAAGTGACAGTCTCTCCAATATCAATTAACGTATCGCAAGGTGTTACAGAAATAAAAATTGGATTCGGACAGGCATCAATACAAGCCTGTGTATTCAATAAACTTGCTCTTGCACCTTCTATGAAAAAATCCATTCGCTCGTCTTGACCTGTCGTAAAAGCAGAGTAACAATTCCAATCTCCATAATCCATGTAATTCCAAAACATGTCATTTTGGTCTGTTGTAAACGGATTGTTTGGATCAGATGGGTTAACATCTGTTGAGCAACTATTAATATCAATTGTACAAGGTACTGGAACGGTTGATTGATCTGG
>CALGLS010000239.1 GCA_937959375.1 uncultured Saprospiraceae bacterium | reverse complement strand
GAGTGGAAATAAATTCAAGTCTAAGCGTAAAAAGACAAAGAGAAGATATAAGTAGTCTTTGACTATTTGAAATATAGATTTTAAATCTAAAAGGAAGTCTCCACATTTTTATTTATAATGTGGAGACTTTTTTTATGCCCTTTTTTACCAAACTATTAGGATTAAGAGGGATTCGTTTTAAGTTTTTTTGATAAGTTTTTATGACACAGATAGAAGTATTATACAAGCATTATAAGGATCACCCAAAGGTGGTTACGGATAGTAGGAAAATTGAAAAGGGTAGTATCTTTTTTGCACTTAAGGGGCCTCGCTTTAATGGAAATGAGTATGCAGCTCAAGCTATTGAGAAAGGAGCCCATCTAGCAATTATAGATGAAGAACCTGAAGAAATGGATGATCGCTTCTTTTTGGTTGAAGATGTATTGGAAACTTTACAGGCCTTGGCACGTCATCACCGTCGTCAGTTTACTATTCCCCTAATTGCGATAACAGGAAGTAACGGAAAAACAACAACCAAGGAATTACTCAGCACTGTTTTGAGTAGTCATTATCCCACTCATTTTACAAAAGGGAATTTTAATAATCACATCGGAGTACCACTCACTTTATTAGAAATGCCTCCTGAAACAGAAGTTGCTATTATTGAAATGGGGGCAAACCATATTGAGGAGATCAAATTTTTATGTGAAATAGCAGAACCTACTCATGGTTTAATTACCAATATAGGAAAGGCCCATCTGGAAGGTTTTGGAAGCATAGAAGGGGTGAAACAGGGTAAATCGGAACTCTATAAATTCCTCGAAGAACATGGAGGAATGGTTTTTATAAATCAAGACGAGCGCTATTTGCAAGATTTAGCTTTGACTAATCCGTACAAAGTTTTTTATCAGCAGAGCCAGCATCCTGATCCTAATTGTCAGGCGCTAGAAACAAAACTAATAGCCTCTAGACCATATGTTGTTGCAGGATTTAAAGATACCGACGAGCTTGTAGAGGTTTATTCTAATTTGACTGGTGATTATAACTTTAATAACATCATGACTGGGATTTCACTAGGCCGATATTTTAAAGTTCCAGCAGCAAAGATTAAATCAGCAATTGAAAGCTACGTTCCTGCAAATAATAGGTCTCAATTATTGAAAGTGGATACGAATACCTTTTTGATGGATGCCTACAATGCAAATCCAGATAGTATGCACAAGGCACTTGAAAATTTTGCGAAAGCAAGAGAAACAAAAAAAGTGGTTATTCTTGGTGATATGCTCGAATTAGGGACTTACAGTGATGTTGAGCATAATAACATTCTAAAACTTGCTGACACACTGCCAATTGAGCAAATAATAACGGTTGGTGCTGAATTCGGTAAGGTTACTTATTCATCAGACCGTATAAAGCATTTCCAAGATGTAGATGGCCTCAAAGAGTGGTTTTCAAAACAATCCTTTGTAGACACTTACTTTTTGCTTAAAGGATCGAGAGGGATTCGCCTCGAAAAACTGGTAAACGTCTAAGAGAATTTTTTAAATGCATTGATCAATCGTTCAGGGATTTCTTCCTGACAAGCCATCTTATAGTCTTCATATGAGCAAGGAATTAGGTGATGACGTTCGTGTTTTTTCTTTGTCTTTACAGGAACTTGTATCCACCAACGGCCACTTTTATTACTTTTCCAGAAAGTAATTTGATGCGCTAGCTCTTTTATTTCAACCACATATTCTATTAACCCTTCATTAGTTGCGGGGAATTCAAACTTTCGGCTAGCAAATCCATCTATGAAATACCAGATCATTTGAGCAATAACTTTAGCAGTTTGGTCTTCATTGTCATGGATAGCCGAATAACCATAGATACCAAACGAACTAAGTTTGTCACTCATTCCAGCATATCGACAAATTTGGCAAGCTTCTTCAGAGAATAAACCGCTAGGAGAAGGTGTTAGGACACCAGGTGCTTCAGCTTGTTTTAATGTAGACATGCTAAAGCTGAGTAAATCTGCGTCTCGTATCAGGGGTTCAATTTCTTCTATATCAGATTTTATTTTACCAAGTCCAGTGTTGTCTAAATGATCTTCATCAAAAAGCTCTTTTGCTTCAGCAGACATAAAATGAGCTTGAGACCCAAGTATGCTAAGATGAAAGAGGTTAGGCTCTTTAGTTTTTAAAATAGCATTGAGGTAATTTACATCATCCGAGTTCTCTTCAGAGGAAAAACGAACCTGCTCATCTACTATAGCGATATTAACAAGTGATTGTCTGCTTTTGTGTGCTTGAAATTGAGCAAGGGTAAGCTGTTCATTTTGCCCTATGATGAGAGGAAATATGTTGCTATCTAATAGTTCCTTAATGATGGGTATAAGAAAAGAAATATCATCTTTTCTTGCGTTACCCAAATCAGCTATGGCTAGATTTTTGAAAGGGAAAGCAAGTTCGTATAGCGTTTTTCTAACCATATCGGACTGATATCCAATACCAATAATGGCAATCTGAGTTTCAGATATATCTGGAAACTGGTCATCATGGATAGAAATATGGCTTCCAAAACTATTAAATTGAGCAGAGGAAGTTGAAAATAACTTTTCAGAATTAATCGGGCTTAACCAATTTTGTAGCATAGTGAGTTAAGTGTTTGTGCAAAAATAGAATTATTTAGCAATGAAGTTGTTTAAGAATTCGAAAAGAAGCTGATAAGCAGATATTTTAGATCAAATCCCCTCCCGAATGACTTCAGATCGGTCAGGGACTGTCTTTTATGAGTCCGTCTCACCGTCGGAGAGGTGCATAGCAGTGCTAGAGGCGATTCAAAAGAGGAAGCAGTTGAGTAAAAAATATATCATTTCGCAAACACTTACTTCAATGTTTAATTTAAACGTAGGGCCTACAGTAGTTTAAGGGAAATATATGGATATTTCCTTTTGGTAGTTTTGAGATATTTTCACAATAATCCCCTGTGAATCAATCGTTTAGGAAGTTGTTTAAAACCTGTCAACAGGTGCCAGATAAAACCGGAAATATCCAAATAATTTAGTCCAATCACTTATCTTGTCAACGAGAAAATTTTAAGAAGGATTTCAACAGTCATACCCAGTTGGTGTGTACTTTAGGTAAGTATTTCACTTTAAAAGGGGAATCATTGAAACCTTAGGTAAATAGGCTCCGTATTAGTCCTATATCTTGTTGTTAAAATAATCAATGATGGTGTTTTATATGCAAGTAGGGGTTTGTTGATCGCTGTTTTTGAAGAAACAAACCTATGGCTTTTGTTAAAAATAAAGATTGTAATGGTTTTTTTAGTCAAAAATCAATACCAATCAGATTGTTGGCACTTTACCTTGATCGAATAGCAGAAAAATTGGTAAAATCGATATTACCAAACAATATGTGTTTCTGCTTGCAAAATTCACTTTTTTTATTGTATCGCACCTCGTAGAACTTTTGTTAACCTCTTTGTGGATTATTGTCACAAATCGTGTTAACTAATTAAAATTATCTGGCTAAGTTTAAGTTTGGAGGAATAAAAAAACGTAGATTATTCAATGTTTTTAGTGACCAAACGCCTGAATTTTAGTCATAAATAAATATAGAAATGTTTTTATGTTTTTGAATACTAAAAAAAGACAATATTTGTTTGTTGCCTTAAAAAAAATCAATACATTTGCATTTCTAGCGGCCATATGAGAATTATGGCCTTTTAGAAATATCTATTTGTTAATCATCAAAGTAAAAACCCTATGACAAGGAAAATTATTCTATTTGTGCTCCTAGTTGTCACCTCATTTGGATATGAGGCCATTGCTCAGGATACTGCTACAAGGGACTTCAAATCAAAAGCTAAGGCTGATAAATGGGAAGTAGGACTTCACCTTGGACATGCTCTTATTACAGGAGATGTTGATTGGAAGTCCAATTTTGGAGTTGGCCTTTTCGCCCGTAAATCACTTGATCACATATTCTCTATACGTGTAGACGTTGGATACACTCGTTTTAAGGGAGAAGAGGAAGAAAACACTCGAGAAGTTGATGCTGCAAGATACAACTTTGCATCAAACTGGTTACCTGAGTACAAATCTTCACTTATTGGTGGTGATGTTACTTTATTAGCAAGCCTTAACCAGTTTAAGTTTGCTAAGAAAAGAAAAATGAATCCTTATTTATTTGCTGGTGCTGGAGCTGCAAGTGCTAAGGCTACTGCGATTGAAGGAGATCGTGAGTTCGATGTAATTGAAGACATAGGTTATGATGATGAATGGTCATTTTCTCCATACATCACCGGTGGTGCAGGACTTGGATTCCGTTTAAATGACAGAATTAGCCTTACTATTGAACACAAAATGATCCGTGTACTAGGACGTGGAAACGACCTTATGGATGCTGTTGAATGGAATGGAACAGTTAATGACAGAGTAATCACAGCTAGTGAAGATCTTGCTCATTATACTAACCTGCGTTTAGGTATCGCTCTAGGTAAGAAAGGTAATGTTGAGCCACTATGGTGGTCAGACAATCCTTTAGATCTTATTTCTGAAGATATTGCTGAACTTAAAGCTCGTCCAATTCTTGATCTTTCAGATGATGATGAAGACGGTGTGATCAACATGCTTGATCAAGAGCCTGATACTGAAAAAGGATATGCTGTTGATACTCGTGGTGTTGCTCTAGATAGCGACGGTGACGGTATTGTTGACGGTAAAGATACTGAGCCTTACTCTCCAATCGGTTATGAAATCGATGCTAAAGGTGTAGCTCAAGTTCCTCAACCAAACATTTTGAATGAAGCTGACGTTAACAAAATTGTTGATGCTAAGATTGCTCTTATCGATTTAAGCGCTGGGCAAGCTAGAGCTGATTGGTTCTTACCAATGATTCACTATGATTTGGACAAATACAGCATCAAAAACTCTGAGTATGGTAAATTACACCAAGTTGCTCAGGTTATGAAAGCTCACCCAGAATTAAACGTTGTAGCTACTGGTTACACTGACCGTTTATCTGGAAACTGCTACAATGATGTTCTTTCTTACAACCGTGCTAACTCAGCTATTGATTACATGGTAAGCAAGTATGGCATTGATAGAAGCCGTTTCGTACTAAATTGGGGTGGTGAAAACAACACTCTAATTTCTACTAACAGCGGTAACATCATGAACCGTCGTGTTGAATTCACAGTATCTGAAGGTCAATCAGAAATGGGACGTCCTGACTGTGGAGTTGGAAACGCTGGAAGTGGTGGAAGCGGTACTAAGTACTCTGGAAACAAAGAAGCTGGTTACTAATAGCAACTAGTTCATAATATAAAAAAAGCCTGTTGGATTTTCCAACAGGCTTTTTTTATATTCATAAGTGACTTAATTCTTAGAATTGTTCGACTGATAACATCACTAAAGTACAGCCAATTACAACTTCCACCTCATTTTCTTTTAGTAACTTAATAAATAAAGCGTTTTCGGTACCTGGGTTGAATATAACTCGCTTCGGTTTTAGTTGGAGTAAATAATCATAGTAGGCCTCTTGGCGCTGAGGGTTTAGATATAAAGTAATGGTATGCACATTCTCAATGTGAGGTTGACCAATAAGAATAGGTAATTCTTCAATAAAGCTGTTTTTTCGAATGCCAACAGGAACTACCTCGTGACCATACTCAGTTAACCGTTGAACTGCTTGGTAAGAATATCTTTCAGCCTTAGGAGACGCTCCAAGAACTAAAGTTTTCATGATAATATATTTATTCTAAAGAAGTGATTGTTGAATGAATTATCGTCTTATAACAAACCCGCTTGAAGCATAGGCTAAAAGCGGGTTTGTTAATTTTGATGTTTCTTAGATCTATTTTCTTACTATTAGATTAATAAGCGAACAGGATCTTCTAGAATACCTTTCAATGTATTAAGGAATTTCGCTCCACTTGCTCCATCAACAACTCGATGGTCACAAGATAAGGTCACCTTCATCATATTGCCAGCTACTAGCTCACCATCTTTTACGATTGGCTTGTTAATAATGCCTCCTACAGCAAGAATACAAGCATCAGGTGGATTAATGATAGCAGTAAATTCTTCAATACCAAACATTCCAAGATTAGAGATGGTAAAAGTATTACCAGTCATTTGGTCAGGCTGTAGTTTTTTGTTTTTAGCCTTTCCAGCTAAATCTCGAACTTCAACATTGATTTGGGAAAGCGACTTCATGTCAGCATGCTTAATCACAGGAACCAATAGACCGTCTTCGACAGCAACAGCAACACCAATATTGATATTTCCATTCTGACGAATCTTGTCTCCAAGCCAAGAAGAATTGATCGTTGGGTGTTCTTTTAGCGCGCCAGCTACTGCTTTTACAACAATATCATTGAAAGAAATTTTTACGGGAGCAACAGCATTCATGCTCTTTCGAGCTTCCATCGTTCGTCCCATGTTAATCTCAACAGTAAGATAAAAATGAGGAGCTCCGAATTTACTTTCACCCAATCTCCGTGCAATAACCTTTCGCATTTGGCTAACAGGAATATCTACAGAAGGTGTATCTGGATTTAATGTAAATGCTCGAACTGATTTTGCGCCATCTGCAGCAGCGGCTTCTTTCCCATTACTTTTTGCAGCAGGTTTATTTTGCAAGTACGCTTCTACATCCTTTTTTACAATTCTTCCATTATCACCAGTACCGCTAATCATTGCTATATCAACTCCTGCTCCTTGAGCAATGGATTTAGCAAGAGGAGAAGCTTTTACTCTTTTTGATGAATCGGAAGTAGTAACTACAGGTGCTGGAGGAGGAGTTGCAGCAACTGGTGCTGGTGCAGGCGTTTCTACTTTTGGAGGAGCTGCAGGAGCTTCTTCTTTTGCAGGACTCGCAGCAGCAGGTGCTTCAGATTCGGCAGCAGCCAAGGCAGCCTTGTAATCTTCTCCTGCTTCTCCCAATACAGCAAGTATACCGTTGACAGCAACAGGGCCTTCTTTAACACCAATGTAAAGCAATACACCGTCTTGATAAGATTCTAATTCCATAGTAGCTTTATCTGTTTCCACCTCAGCGAGTACATCACCAGGTTCAACAACATCACCTACTTTTTTTAACCAACCCACAATAACACCTTCTTCCATGGTGTCACTCATACGGGGCATTCTAAGGACTTCAGCCATAATTTTATAAATTTTTTTAAATTCTATGATATAACCCTTTATTGATTAAATGGTTTTCACAGATATAATTTTCTGATAAGTGAGCCTCGAAATAGTTTTGAGACTATTTACCTCAAGGTTGTCAAATCTTAAGGTAAAATGAATTTATCAGCTTAGATAGTCAATACGCTACAAAAATGCGATATTTAATCAAGAATTTGTACCTCCCATTCAATTATTTGAGGATAAATTTCGGGCTTAATGGCCTAAATTCCAAAAAGTCTTCTTTTGATTATTTTTTGATAGGTAAAGAAGGCCTGATGATTCCTTACTTATTGAACAAATCATTGATTAATTCTTAAATTTGTACTATGAATTTTTCATCAAGATTAATAGAAGAGGCAGTTAATGCTTTTTCAGCTTTACCCGGAATTGGGAAGAAGACTGCTCTTCGCCTAGTTCTACATCTGATTGGTCAGGAAGGTGCGGTTACTGAGCAGCTGACTTCTGCATTAACTCAATTGCGAAGGGATATCAAAAATTGTAAGGTTTGCGGAAATATATCAGATCAAGAGACCTGTAACATTTGTGTGGATCCACGAAGAGATAAATCAATGATTTGTGTAGTTGAAAGTATACGAGATGTAATGGCAATTGAAGATACCGCTCAATATAAAGGTGTTTATCACGTGCTAGGAGGAGTGATTTCTCCGATTGAAGGAATAGGTCCTTCGGATATTAACATCGATCAACTCTTAAATCGGCTGAAAACTGGTGGAATTAAAGAGTTAGTCATGGCCATCAGTCCAACAATTGAAGGAGATACAACAATTTTCTTCATATCGAAAGAGGTGAAAGGAACTGGAGTGAAAGTGAGTACACTTGCTCGTGGAATTTCTTTTGGAGGAGAGTTAGAATATGCAGATGAGGTAACCCTTGGTCGTTCAATTGTTGCAAGAATTCCTTACCAAGATCAGGGAGAATAAAAATAGCGAATGAAGCTTTCGATTATTATTGTTAATTATAACGTCAAGTATTTTCTTGAGCAGGCTTTGCTCTCTGTCAGGATTGCTTGTGCAAACGTAGCATCGGAAGTGTTTGTGGTTGACAATAATTCAGTCGATGATTCTGTGAAGATGGTTCGAGAGAGTTTTCCAGAAGTTAAACTTATTGCAAACAAAGATAACGTTGGTTTCTCAACAGCTAACAATCAAGCCATTCGTCAATCAAAAGGTGAGTATGTCTTATTGCTCAATCCAGATACTGTGGTGGAGGAAGATACTTTTGAAAAAGTAGTTGCTTTCATGGATGCTCATCCTGAAGGTGGAGGACTTGGAATTAAAATGATTGATGGTTCCGGAAATTTTTTACCAGAAAGTAAGCGTGGTTTTCCTTCTCCTTTTGTCGCTTTTGCGAAAGCATTTGGCCTCTCAAAATTATTTCCCAAATCGAAAACTTTCAATCATTATCATCTCGGCTATTTAGATAAAGAAGAAAACCATGAGGTGGAGGTACTGGCAGGAGCATTTATGCTTTTGCGCAAATCAGTATTGGATGAAATTGGTTTATTGGATGAGACCTTCTTTATGTACGGAGAAGATATCGACCTGTCCTATCGGATTGTGAAGGCAGGTTATAAAAATTATTACTTTGCCGATTCCACCATTATTCATTATAAAGGAGAGAGTACAAAAAAAGGGAGTCTCAATTACGTAAAAGTTTTTTACAATGCGATGATCATTTTTGCGCGCAAACATTTTCAAGGAGAAAAAGCTTGGATGTTTGTTCTGATTATGAAAATGGCCATTTACTTTCGAGCATCCATTACTGTTGTTGGAAATTTGATTCGACAATTGTACTTGCCACTGCTTGATGCCATTGTGATTTTTGTTGGAATGTATTTCTTAAAAGACTTTTGGGCCAACTATTATTTTAATGATCCCAATTATTATGGCGCCTCCTTTTTGTCATTTAATACACCGCTCTACATCGCAATTTGGCTTTCTGGAATTTACTTGAGTGGGGGGTATGATGTCAACGCAAATATTCGAAAACTAATTCGAGGACTTTTATTTGGAACCATTTTTCTAGCAGCAGTCTATGGCTTTTTAGATTTGCAATATCGTCCTTCTAGGATTTTAATTATTTTAGGTGCAATATGGGCTGTTCTGTCAACAACGAGTTTGCGATTTGTCTGGCATTTTTTACGTCATGGAAATTTTAAATTTGGAATTGAAAAAACACACAACCTAGTTATCGTTGGTTCAGTAGAAGAAGGGCAGCGTGTACGAACGCTTTTGATGCAAGCAGAGTTACAGAAAAATTTTATCGGAACGGTTGCCCCTCCAAAAGTAGATGAGCCAGAACAGTATCTGAGTAACATAGATCAGCTAGATGAAGTGGTACACATTTATCAAGTAGACGAGTTGATTTTTTGTTCCAAAGATATTTCTTCTCAAGATATCATGCGTTGGATGAGTAAACTAGGTCCTGATTATACTTATAAGATCGTACCAAAGGAAAGTCTCAATATTATTGGAAGTAGTTCAAAAAATACAGCCGGTGAATTGTACACCATTGACATTCGTTTCCAAATAACAGAACGAATAAATAAAAGGAACAAACGACTACAAGATATTCTAGTGTCAATTGGCTGTTTACTGTTTTCTCCAATTTTAATTTTTATCGTTAAGAATAAATCAGCTTACTTTAAACGAATTTTTGAAGTATTACTAGCCCAAAAAAGTTGGGTGGGATATATTTCAGAAACGGAGCAACAAGACAATCTGCCGAAAATACAAGATGGTGTGTTTTCGCCACTAGATGCGATCCGCCTCAAAAAGGTTGATGAGCATACGATTAAACGAATGAATTTTCTTTACGCCAAAGATTACAAGACTTCTAATGATTTTGATATCATTTGGAAAGGACTTATGAAAAGATAGTGGTTTCTTAAAACTCAAATACATATGCTTTTAGAAGAAATTAAAAAATACGCGCAACAGGTATTCTCTGATGTGATCGGAATTCGCCAGCATTTGCATGCGAATCCAGAATTGTCATACAAAGAAATAAACACCGGTCAGTATATCGCTAAGCAATTAAGCGATCTAGGAATTGTACACGAGCACGGATGGGCAGACAATGGAGTTGTCGCAATTATTGAAGGCAAAAAAAAGAGCGATAAAGTAATTGCGTTAAGAGCAGATATAGATGCTTTGCCAATCACAGAAACCAACGATGTTCCTTACAAATCTAAAACGGAAGGTGTCATGCATGCATGTGGGCATGACGCGCACACCGCATCTTTGTTGGGAACAGCGATGATACTCAATAAAGTACGTGAGCATTTTGGGGGAACCATAAAAATGATATTTCAACCTGCTGAAGAAAAATTACCAGGGGGAGCATCCATTTTAATAGAAGAGGGCGTATTGGAAAATCCTCAACCACTTAGTATTTTCGGACAGCATGTACATCCACCACTCGAAGCAGGAAAGGTAGGTCTCTGTCCTGGTCGATATATGGCATCTGCAGATGAACTGTATATGACAGTGAAAGGAAAAGGTGGTCACGGTGCTTTGCCTCAGAATTGTGTTGATCCTCTGGTTATCGTTTCCAATATTATTCTTTCATTGCAGCAGATCGTTAGCCGAAATGCAAATCCATACATACCAACTGTATTAACATTCGGAAAAATAAATTCGGTAGGAGGTGCCACTAATGTGATTCCTGATGCCATAAAATTGGAAGGAACGTTTCGGACCATGGATGAAGCATGGAGAGAAGAAGCGCATCGAAAAATGGTCCACATGGCTGAGCAAATTGCAGATGGATTTGGCGGAAGCTGTGAATTCGAAGTAGTAAAGGGGTATCCGGTTTTGCATAATAATGAAGACCTAACTGCTAAGGCAAAACAATATGCCATCGAGTATTTGGGAGCGGAACAGGTCGTTGACCTACCTCCTCGGATGACCGCTGAAGATTTTTCCTACTATTCTCAAGTAATACCAGCTTGCTTTTATCGACTTGGTACCGGTAATAAAGCTAAAGGAATTACCTCGCCAGTGCATACTAGTACATTTGATATTGATGAAAAAAGTTTGAGTTTGAGTACGGGGCTTATGGCTTGGATGGCAATTAGGGAGTTAGAAACAAGTTAAGAGTCTCTTAATTAAGTAGTTAAAGTTTAAAAACTGTAACTAGTTGAGCATCTAATTATTAATATATAGAAATTTTTTGCATTTTTTATTGTGAAAAGCAACTAAAATGAAGAGTTTGGCGTTAAAATTGAAGGTAAAACGCTAGAGTATAACACCTTTTATATTACGAAAAACAAAAATCAATTATAGTATGGCAAAGATTTTAGTTGTTGATGATGAGGCAAGCATCCGCAAAACCTTAAGAGAGATCCTTGAGTTTGAAAAATACGATGTAGATGAGGCTATTGATGGTCTTGATTGCATGGTAAAACTTAAGAAAAATTCCTATGACGTGGTGATCATGGATATTAAAATGCCAAAGATGGATGGAATGGAAGCTCTGGAAAGAGTATCACTTCTAGCATCTGACACACCAGTAATTATGATCTCTGGTCACGCTAATATTGACACCGCAGTAGATGCAGTGAAAAAAGGTGCTTTTGATTTTATCTCTAAGCCACCAGATCTAAACAGAATGTTGATCACTGTCCGAAACGCAATGGATAAGTCAAGTTTGATTACTGAGACAAAGGTGTTGCAACGAAAGGTTTCAAGAAAAAAGAACCAAGAAATCATTGGAGAGTCTCCTTCGATTACTAAAATAAAAGAAACGATTGAAAGAGTAGCACCAACTGATGCACGTGTTTTGATCACAGGATCAAAC